>RQOI01000169.1 GCA_003854995.1 Candidatus Zhuqueibacterota bacterium | reverse complement strand
TCGATCCACCGCACATCCGCACCGCTGTGCGCACCGGTGACACGCCTTCACATGTCCGGCAATCCATGGTGAAAAAACCGCCGCACATCCTGATCACCACACCCGAGTCACTCTATCTGCTGCTAACATCGGAGAAGGGGAGACTGATCTTTCGCCATCTGCGATATATCATCCTCGATGAAATCCATGCGCTGAGCAACAACAAACGCGGTCTGCATCTGAGCTTGTCCCTCGAACGTCTGCTGGCGCTCGTCCAAGGAGAGCCGGTCCGCATTGGGTTGTCCGCCACACAAAAACCGCTGGGGCGAATCGCGCATTTTCTCGGCGGACAGTCCTATGATCCCGCATCAGCAAAACATGCCAGGCGCCCCGTCGCCATCGTCGACGCCGGGCAACGCAAGGACATTGATCTCCAGGTCATTTCACCGGTCGAAACGTGGAACGATGTGCCGGATGCGTCCGTATGGCCGCTGGTCATCGTCAAGTGCTATGACTTGATCACCGCGCACAAAAACACGCTCGTCTTTGTCAATATGCGGGCGCAGGCGGAAAAAACCGCCCGCCAGCTGAATGAACTGCACCGCGAAAGGACGAAAAATCCCGCTGCTGTGCTGGCGCTGGCGCATCACGGCAGCCTGTCGCGCGAGATGCGCTATGACATCGAAGCCCGACTCAAAGCAGGCGCCATACCGGCCGTCATCGCCACGGCATCGCTGGAACTCGGCATCGATATCGGCAGCATCGATCTCGTCGTACAGCTGCAGTCGCCTGGCAGCGTCAGCGCCGGGCTGCAGCGAATCGGCCGCAGCGGCCATCTCCTGACCTCGACGAGCGTGGGCCGCATCATGCCGCTCTTTCAGGCGGATGTCGATGATTGCGTCGCCATCACACAAGCCATCCTGGGACGCGACATCGAAGAGACGTCCATCCCGGAAAACGCGCTCGATGTGCTGGCGCAGCAGATCGTCGCCGAGGTCTCCATGCGCGACTGGCTTCGGCTCGATCTCTATCATCTCGTCCGCAACAGCTACTGTTATCGCTCTCTGTCCGAGATCGCCTTCAACACTGTCGTGACCATGCTGTCGCGAGCCGGTGATAGTGAGCTGCGAGCCTTGCAGCCGCGCCTGACCTGGGATCGCGTCAATGACAGGCTGATCACGCGGCGCGGCTCTCGCCTGCTCGC
Source organism: Candidatus Zhuqueibacterota bacterium (assembly GCA_003854995.1). GTDB lineage: Bacteria > Zhuqueibacterota > Zhuqueibacteria > Residuimicrobiales > Krinioviventaceae > Kriniovivens. The sequence goes on along the minus strand of RQOI01000169.1, from coordinate 4,611 downwards.
GGTGATGAGCGGCGGCGTCATTGCGGATCGCGCCCACTATGGCGTCTATCTCGAAGGCGCGAACAGTCGTCTGGGCGAGGTGGAAGAAGAATTTGTCTACGAGTCCAAGGTGGGCGACATCTTTTTTCTTGGCAATAACGAATGGCGCATCAACGAGATCACGTCCGATCGCATCTTGGTCACACCACGAGGCGCTGCAAAAGCGAAAGAGCCCTTTTGGAAGGGCGAGCCGGCTTTTCGCGATTTCATGACCAGTCGCAAAATCGGTGCATTCCGCAAAAAAATTGTCGAAAACGAACATCTGTCGAGCCATGATATCCATGCGGATGAAAGCACCCTCGCCGCCCTGCGATCTTTACTGCTGCGCCAGCAGCGGCACACCGGCCAGATTCCGACTGACCATGATATTGTCGTCGAATACTTTCAAGATGCGGTCGGGGAGCCGCAGGTGGTCGTGCATGCGCCGTTCGGCGGGCGCGTCGTCGGCGCCTGGGCCACAGCGCTGGCATCAGCCATGGAGCATCGATTCGGAGCACAGGTGCAATTCTCGCATGATAATGACGGCATGCTCTTTCGCCTCCCCGATGTCGAAGCGACCGAGCTCGACAGGTTGCTGAACTTGCCCTTTTCGACGATCAAAAAGCTGTTGATCGAGACGATCGCGAACACGCCCATGTTCATCGTGGCATTCCGCCACAATGCCACGCGCGCGCTGCTCCTGGCGCGCTCCAGAGCCGACAGGAGGATCCCTCTGTGGCTGCAGCGGCTGCGCGCCGCTGATCTGCTGCAGGCGGTGCGAGAAATGCCCGATTTTCCCATAGTGGTGGAAACCTATCGCGAATGTCTTGAAGATCTGTTCGATATCGATTCGCTCAAAATCGTCCTCGACGAAATCGGTTCCGGGGAAACTCGAATTCATCACGTCCGCACCTCGTCGCCATCACCAATGACCGCAGGATTGCTGTTCCGCTTTCTGTCCGAGCAGATGTACGACTATGATCGCTTTCGCACCGTCGGTCACGCCGCTGACGTGAGCAGCGAGCTGTTGGCGGACATTCTGGCGCGCAAAGAAATTCCCACCATCATCTCGAAAGAGCTGATTTCCAAAGCTCTGGACCACTGGCAGCACCTGCATCCCGATCGGCATGCCAGAGACGCCGAGGAGTGCTACGACATCATCGACAAACTGGGGCCGATCACTCGACAGGATCTGGCCGCCCGATGCGCGCGCGATCCCGCTGATTGGCTGGTCGATCTGGCGAGACAGAATCGTATTCAGCGCACGGAGGAGGGCTGGATCAGTCACTCCACCCGAACGCTGCAAGCATCTGCCGACAAAAAAGAGCTGGTCCGACGATATCTGCGACATCGAGGACCGCAGACGTTGGCGCACATGACGGCTGAGATGAATATCAAAGCTGAGGAGCTGCACGATGTTCTGTCGACGCTGCAGGAGGACAAAGAGATCGCGCGCGGCCTGTTCGTCATTGGCGAAGCAGATGAGCAGTGGTGCGACCGCGATAATTTGTCCTTCCTCTATCGTCAGGCCATCGCGGCGCGCCGCCGCGCGCACGAACCCGCCGATCGCGCCGCCTTTATGAAATTCCAAATGCAGTGGCATCACATCGCCAGACCCCATACCGCCATGCCGGAGGTGATCCGACAATATGCCGGCCTCATCTTTCCATTGTATTTTTTCGAGCGAGATCTCTTGCCGCATCGCCTGTCCGGTGATTCGCAGGACATGCTCGCTCAATTGGCGGATCTGGTGGCAGAAGGAGAGATCGTGCCGATAGCCGACAAGGCTGAAGGCGGGCGATTTTACGTGCGATTCAATCAGAGAGGTCAGGAGCATCTTTTTCAGACAAAAGAAGAGCTGGATGAAAGAGCGGTCGCGCTGGGAGCGGACGCACAAGTCATTTTCCGGTTCCTCAAAGAAAATGGCGCCAGTCTCTATCACGATATCCGCGATGGCGCCGGTCTGCCGCCGATTCAGGTGGACGAATCGCTGACCCTGCTCTGTCGACGTGGATTGCTGAGCTGCGACCATCTGCCGTCGTTTTACGCGATCCTGCAAAACGAGCCGGCGCCGGCGAAATCGACTGCGCCGTGGCATGAACAGATCAGACAATCCTGGCCACCATCCTACCAGAGCAAGAATCCGGCGTTGCGAAACGCGATCAAGTCGCGACTGCGGGGACGGCAGGGTCGCTGGTTTCTCACCTCCTCGTTTGCGGTCATGGGAAAAATGGTCCTGCCGGAAAAAAGGATCGAGGCGCACGCGCGCCTCTTGCTGCAGCGCTATGGCATCGTGGTGAAAGAGCTTTATCGCCATGAGCAGGGGCTCGCGCCGTGGTATGCCATCTTCCAGGTGTTGAAACGAATGGAGTGGAGCGGAGAAATCCGGCGCGGCTATTTCATCCAGGGATTTTCAGGCGTTCAATTTGCATCGGATGAGGCGCTGCAGGTTCTCGAACAGCAGAGCGCCCAACCGGCCAGTTCGAGTGCGACGTGTCTCCTCAGCACAATAGATCCAGCATTGCCGTTCGGCGGCCAGTTGGAATGGGGACTGGCGCCGAATGACGGCGCCATTGCCGCCGTGCGCAGCGCTGCCAATCATGTTTTCCTGCGCGAGGGCGAGCCGCTGGTCTATCTTGAAAATTGGGGCATGCGCCTTTTTCTCACCCTGCACGCCGATGCGCCCAAACTGGCAGATTTGCCGGAACTGTTGAAGCGATGGCTGCGACAGCCCGAACCGTTGCGTCCTCGCAAAAAAATCGAGCTGGTTCACATCGATGCCAGGCCTGCTGCGCAGCATGAGCTGGCATCGCTTTTCACCGAACGTGGATTCGAAATCGACGGCGACAGGCTGGTGCTCTGGCCGTCAAGTTTATGAAATGAATTAAAAATCATTCAGGATCACCATGGCAGGCTTGTTCTGCATGGACTTTCCGGGAGGCCAAAATGAAAAGAATAGGTGCGCACGTGAGCGCAGCCGGAGGTGTGGAGAATGCGCCGATCAACGCGCATGCGATCGGCGCGACAGCCTTTGCGCTGTTCACCAAAAATCAGCGTCAGTGGCTGGCGAAACCGCTCACAGAAGAATCGCTCAGCCAGTTCAAGCAGAATTGCGAGAAATTCAATTATGCTCCCGAATTTATTCTGCCGCATGACAGTTACCTGATTAACCTGGGTCACCCGGATCGCGAGGCGCGTGAGAAATCGCGTGCATCGTTCCTGGATGAAATGCAGCGCTGTGAGCAGCTCGGCCTCAAGCTGCTGAATTTCCATCCCGGCGCGCATCTCGGCCAGATTTCTGAGGATGAATGCCTGCAGATCATCGCCGAGTCGATCAACATGGCGATTGACCGGACAAAAAACGTCATCGCTGTCATCGAGGCGACGGCCGGACAGGGCAGTTACGTCGGCTACAAATTCGAACATCTGCGAGCGATCATCGATCAGATCGACGATCCATCGCGGGTGGGCGTGTGCCTCGATACAGCGCATATCTACGCCGGCGGCTATGAGCTGCGAACCAGGGATGGATTTGACGAGACGTTCGCCCTGTTCGAGGACATTGTCGGATGGACTCGCCTGAGAGGCATGCATCTCAACGATTCAAAAAAAGGGCTCGGCAGCCATGTGGACCGACATGACAGTCTGGGAGACGGCGAGATTGGCTGGCCGCCGTTCGAATGGATGATGCAGGACGAGCGTTTTGACGATATCCCCCTCATACTCGAGACGCCGGCGCCGGAAATGTGGTCGGATGAGATCGCGCGCTTGAAAGCATGCGCAGGCTGAGCGCCGCGCACAGGAGGGCTTTCCTCTGTGCGGGGCGACTGATGCCTAGATCTCCTTCGGCACACCAAAGTTTTTCAATTTCTTCAGCTTTTTCAGATCAACGCCGCTCATCGCCCGCTTGATCGACGCCATATCCGTATTGCTCCCCTCAACATTGACGAGAAATCGTTCCTCCACGATCACCGACAACTTGCCCTCCTGCTCCTCGTAGGAATATTTCTCGTACGCCTTGTAGCCTCGATAGTCGGTCGTCTTTTCATAACCGTCGTCCGATTCATTATCGATTTCGGCGGACATCCACGCCAGCATCGCTTTGCCGGCAATGCCCTTCACCGAGCCAAAATCGATGATGGACATCTTGATGCGGCCATCCTTCTTTCCCTCAAATTCGGCCTCGGCCTGGGAAAGGCGGAGTCCCAGCATGGATGTGCGCTCGCCTTTGACATCTGTCTGCTTAAAACCGCGAAGCTGGGTGGGCAGCATCTTTTTCAAATCGTTATAATCGACCGGTTCAATTTTTGTTTGCGCGGCGAGGGATTGCGCGACGTCGCCGACAACCGACTCCAGTTCTTCCACTTGAGCCGCAATACCAGCATCTTTTTCTGGCCGCTCCGCAGAGCATCTGGGCGCGATGCTGCACAAAAGAAGCAAGCCCAGACAAAATCCGTAAATTTTACTACGTCGCATGACTTTCCTCATCGATTAGGTTCACCTTTCCAATTATAATCATAACAACATTCTCTGTCAATATTTAACGTAAATGAATTGACAAGGTGCCACTTTTTTTCCTATTTTATATGAATA
>RQOI01000654.1 GCA_003854995.1 Candidatus Zhuqueibacterota bacterium | reverse complement strand
CAGGATAATCGCTTTTCCGTTCAGTGATCTGTAGGCCATTTCCAGCGGCTTGTAGACGAGGGTGTCTGTCACAATATCAGTGCTCCGCGGTGCACTGATGGCGACGACCAGCGTATCCGTGGGCTCCGGTGCATTGGAGAGCCTGAGATAGGCTCTATCCACGAATATGGTGTCCGTCGCGCTCGGTATTCTATCGGTCGCCGTGTAGAATGACATCGGCGTGCCGCTGCTGTCGGCAAATTGTATCGATGGCGGGCCAATTTCGGTCTCATGCCAGGAGATCTCCCAACCATCCAGTTGCGGCGTCAAACCGGAGTTCAGAGTATACAGCTCCAGCCGGAATGTGATCTGTTTGGCACCCCGCAGGCCGATTTTGTCGGAGAGCAAAATTTCCTGCGTTCCGTTGACAATTTGTTGCCCTGACAGCGTCAACAACGTTGTGCCCGCATCCTGGGCATTGTAAATCCACAGATTGTATCTCATTTCGTCCACTTTACGAGCATCAATATCGACCGGTTTCCAGAACAGCTTTAAGGTGTTCCACGCAACCGCAACGGGCGCTTCAGCCGGAGGGCCGATGATAGAGTTGGCTTCAAGAAAGGCAAAAGCATCATAGCCCTCGCCGATATCATAATAGTTGTAGACTACCTCGACGCTATCGATCCTCGGCGTCACGCGCGAGGAATCGGTGGACAGGTAGGCGCCAAATTGACAAGAGCTGTGCGGTTTGTGGCGCGACGAGAGCGGTATGCCTTCAGGGCCGGCGCCGTCAGCATGGTATCTCGTGTCGATGCCATCAGGGCCATACCACGGATCATCGGTATTGATGCGCGAATTCAGGGGCGCCGATCTGAACTGATAATCGATAGTAGTATAAGGCGTGTCTTGGGCATAGAGGATGACTCTGCGATAATCGACTTCTCTTTCATCGCCATTCACATCTCTGATGATGCTGATATCCGAGATTAGCGGTCCCTCGCTGTCCGCCGGCGGGGTGAACGCCAGGCGCGTCGGCAACCAGAAATCCTCTCCCGCGCGGGGCTCCTTCTGCGACACCAGAAATCCGTCGTTGATCGTCCCGTCATGGTTGACATCGACGTCGACGTCCTCGACATCCGGCACCGGGTTCGGCCATTGATAAAAATGCGAGCTGTCAGCGATGTTCACCTCGATGATCCGATTGTTGCCCTTGTCAGCGATGAGGACATTGCCGGTCGCCGCCACCCAGTCAGCATCAGATGGCAGCCGCAATTCTGTCTGGGAATTTCCGACCGCACCCGTGCCGAATTGCCAAGTGATGCTCCGGTCCGCTCTGTTCACCAACAGCACACGATGGCCGGTCTGGTCGGTGATGAGTATGTGCTCCCCGAGGATTGGATGCATGACGTGCTCGACATCGACTGGACTAAAGTTACCATTCGGGCTTGTATATTCCCATACAATTGATTTTGCCGAATTGACGATGAGCACGCGTCTGTTCCCCGTATCAGCGATGAGGATCTGGTCGGTGGCTGGAATTTTTTCCGCATCTGATGGAGAAGACAGCACGCCAAATCCGCCATAGGACCACACACCCTTCTGCAAAAGATAATCAAATTTCACCACTTTTTCTGTACTGCGATAGGTCACCAGAACATACTTCAAAGTGTCCGCCTCGACGTAAAAATCAGCGTCCACTGGACCGTTCTGCGTGACATCTGCGTCATCGCGGTTTGGCGGCAAAAAGGGCACATTGTCCTTGCCGACTTCTCTGACGATGACTTTATTGCCGATGAAATCGGTGATGAGATAGACGGTCGAGTCCGCATTGAACATATATCGAGTTATGTCATCGACATCCAGGGCCCGGGTGACATAAGCGGCGTCCAGCGTCCCGTAGCCACTGTTGTCATACTGCCATAAAATGCCGCTCAAGCTCCAGCCGTCTGGTCGGCTGAGCAGCGACGTGTTCACGTGCGGTGCGAGCATCAGCACCTCTGATGAATCGATGATCTCGCTCTGGATGCCGGTCGCAAACGTCGTCATCGTGAATCCTGTGACGCCGTCGCCGTCCGGATCGTTGTGACCATCCGCCACACTATATTGCTGCGCAAAAAGCGTAACAGTGGACAGCATCAGCAGAATGGCCATCGCCATCGTTCTCAAGTATTTCATGTTCGCCTGCCTTGAATTATTCTCATTTCAACAAAGATGTAGATAAGCCTCTTCACTTCAACTGGCCTGCATGGCCATCGCAATGGAATTAAACTTTATCTCTTTTGAATCCGCTCTGGAAGTGACGACGACCGGCACCTGTGCGCCGACGAGCGTGCCCGCCACTCGGCAATTGGTGAAAAAGTTGAGCGTTTTGTAGAACACATTTCCCGTCTCTATATCCGGCATCACCAGAATATCCGCTTCGCCGTTGATGGGAGTCTTGATGCCCTTGATTTCGCACGCCTTTTTGCTGATCGCATTATCCAGCGCCAGCGGCCCGTCGATGATGCAACTGCTGATCTGACCGCGCTCCGCCATTTTGCAGATGATCGCCGCATCGACCGTGCACGGCATAGCCTGATAGTTCACCTTTTCAATCGCGGTGATCAACGCCACTTTTGGCTTGCGGACGCCAAACCTCTTGACAATATTGACGGCATTATTGATGATGGCGATCTTGGCCTCCGTATTCGGCGTGATGTTTATGCCGCCATCGCTCATGAAGAGCAACTTGGGATACGTATCGAGCTCAAACGCCGCGACATGCGACAGCAGCTTTTCAGTTCGGATGCCGTGCTCCTTGTCCAAAATACCCTTCAACAATGTCGCTGTCGAACAGACGCCCTTCATCAGCGTGTCAGCCAGATTTTCTCGCACCATTTGAATGGAGCGCACGACCGACTGCACTTCAGAGTTGGTATTGATGATATCATAGTCGGTCAAATCGATTTCCGCCTGCTCGGCGATCTCGATGATCTTTTTCCGGTTGCCGACCAGCACCGCGTCCGCCAAGCCCTGCTCGTGCGCGTGCGCGACAGCTTTCAGCACATCTTCTCCCTCAGCCATTGCCACTGCAATCGTCTTCTTGGCGCGACCCTTCACTGAATCAACCAATTCTCGGAACGAGGAGATCATAAACTTTGTCTGCAGTCCTTTATTTGCTTCGCCACGTCTTTGCTGCGCCTTCCCCGGGTGCTTTCTGTTGCTCCTGCCTCCACGCTGCGACAAATTCAATATAGCAATAGAACACTCTTCTGAGTGGCTGATATTCCGGCTTTTGTCACAAACGTTTCACCCTCTGCTTTCAAAAAGCGAGAGTTGAACGGCTCATTAGCAACGATTCCCCGATACTCCCGCACCCTGAATGGACGCTTTTGGTGCACAACAGCTGTTTTTGCAGCCCGTCGTTCAAATTTCCTTCTGGTTCAAGATCGTCTAACTTTATGGCTGCAAGCGACTTGCGCACATGATACCTAGTACAGTATAAATAAAATACAAGTAAATGTCAAGTAGAATCAACATATAGTGGTATTTTTTTGTCAGGCGTCAAAATGTATTAATGAGTCGATCCGATAGCCGGCCAAGTGGTCGCGCGCGTGCAAGAAATCGAGCTCGATGAGAAAACAGCAGCCGACGACCCGACCGCCCAGCTGTTCGACGAGATGCGCTGTCGCTGCCACGGTGCCGCCCGTCGCCAGCAGATCATCGACGATGAGAATTCGATCGTCCTCTTTGAGGGCATCAACATGAATTTCGACAGCGTCCGTGCCATACTCCAGCGCAAATGTCGCGGACAGGGTTGTGAAAGGCAGCTTTCCCGGCTTGCGCACCGGGATCATGCCAACCCCCAACGCATAGGCGAGAGCGGCGGCAAAGATGAATCCCCTCGATTCGATGCCGACAATGCCGTCCAGTTGCTGATCTTGGTACAGCTGCGCCATCTGTACAACAGCCTGCCGAAAAGCGGCGCCATCGCGCAGCAAGGTCGTGATATCTTTGAAACCGATTCCCGGTTTGGGAAAATCCTGCACGTTTCTGATCTTGTCGATCAATTCCATCCGTCACCTCAGAGCGGTCAAATGATGCTAAAGTCGTTGAACTCGTTTTGATAGTCGCTATAATCGACGATGACATCCCGAACATTGGCAAACCTGGGCCCGATGCGCAGTCTCTTGATCAATTCGAGGATCATGGCCTTTTCCCCTTCGACGACCATACGAACAGTGCCATCAAATTGGTTTTTCACTGTCCCGACAAGAGAGAGGCGGCGCGCCTGCTGCATCGCGTAATAACGATAGCCGACGCCCTGCACGCATCCCGAGATCGTGATATCCGCTCGCGCGTACATGACTCACCCGTCATGGATTCAGACGATACATGGTGCGCGGAAACGGAATGGTCTCGCGAATGTGCGACCTGCCGCAGATCCACGCGACTGCCCGCTCGATGCCCATACCAAATCCGGCGTGCGGCACGCTGCCGTACTTGCGGATATCGAGATACCACTGAAAGGCCTCTAACGGCAGATTGTGCTTTTTCAGTCCCTGGAGCAGCACATCGTGGTCATCCTCGCGCTGCCCGCCGCCGATGATCTCGCCATAGCCTTCCGGAGCGATCATATCGACGCACAGCGCTCTGTCCGGACGCTGCGGGTCTCTTTTCATGTAGAACGCCTTCACGGCTGCGGGATAGTGGGTGATCATCACGGGCTTGGCAAATTTTTCCGATATGATCGTCTCGTCGGCCGCGCCAAAATCGTCGTCGTCTTTAAAGTCTGCGCCGGCATCCTTGAGCATTTGTACGGCCTCATCGTAGCGGATGCGCGGAAACGGCCGGGTGATGTTCTCCAGCACGCTGATATCGCGTTCCAGCACTTCCAGCTCATCGCGGCGATTTTCCAACACGCTGCCGACGATGAACTCCACCATGTGCTCGGCCAGATCCATGTCCTGCTGCAGGTCAAAAAAGGCCACTTCAGGCTCGATCATCCAAAACTCGGTCAGATGCCGGCGAGTCTTGGACTTTTCCGCGCGAAAGGTCGGGCCAAAACAGTAGACCTTGCCAAAGGCCATGGCAGCGGCCTCCATATAGAGCTGGCCGCTCTGCGTCAGATAGGCCTTGGTGTCGAAATAGTTGGTCTCGAACAGCGTGGTCGTGCCTTCGCACGAGTTTGGCGTAAAGATCGGCGCATCGACGAGGGTGAAGCCCTGGCTGTCAAAAAAGTTGCGCGCCGCTTTGATGATGTCGTGCCGAATCTTTAACACGGCGTGCTGTTTTGAGGAACGCAACCAGAGATGTCGGTTGTCCATCAAAAAGTCGATCCCGTGTTCTTTGGGCGAAATGGGATAATCAGCCGCAATATGAACAATTTCAACATGCTCGGCCTGCAACTCATATCCCCCTTTCGCCCTGGCATCCGCAGTGACGACGCCCGTCACTTGCAGCGAACTCTCCTGGGTCAAATTCTCACAAGCGGCAAAAGTCTCCTCCGAGACATTTCCTTTAAAGATAACCGTCTGAATAATTCCGGTCCCGTCTCTTAGCAAAATGAATAAAAGTTTTCCTTTACCTGTTTTGTTGTACACCCATCCGGCGACGGTGACCTTTTTGCCGGCAAACTCGGCGATATCCGCGATGTAGGTTTGTGGCGCCATGAATTTCCCTTTCTTAATTTTTCAGAGACGAAGCCAGGATGTCGTCCGGTGTGATGATGCAACGTGTTCGTCTCACCAAATTTCCGGCTTGGCTTCGCGCGACAACAGATCGTGCAGTGCTTCTTTCGGATCTTTATCTTCGAACAAGATTTCATATACCTTTTTTGAAATCGGCATCTCGACTCCCTCGCGCCTGGCCAGTTCCATCGTGGCCCGGCACGTGCGCACCCCTTCTGCGACCATGGTCATGGATGCGAGCACCTCGGTCAGTTTTACACCCTTGCCGATCTCTTCGCCCAGGTATCGGTTGCGGCTATGTCTGCTCATGCAGGTGACGATGAGATCGCCCATTCCCGACAGGCCGGAAAAGGTCAGCGGATTGGCGCCGAGCTTTTTGCCCAGGCGTGACATTTCAGCCAGTCCTCTCGGCTGCAGGGCTGCTTTGGTATTGTCGCCAAAGCCGGCGCCATCGCAGATGCCGGCGGCAATGGCGATGACATTTTTCAGCGAGCCTCCCAGCTCCACGCCCGCGACATCCTGGCTACGGTAGATGCGAAAGGTTGCGCCGTTCAGCGTCTGTTGCACAAAGCGCCCGACGAGCTCGTCCGCTGAGGCGACGACGACAGCCGTGGGTATTCTCTTGCTCACCTCTTCCGCATGACTCGGACCGGAAAGCACTGAATAGCGAGATGCCAGAAAAGGAGACAGCTCCTGCGCGACGATTTCGGATATTCGATTCAGGGTCTCTATTTCAATGCCCTTGGCGCAATTCACGATCAGAGTCGTGCTGTTCAGATCGAGTTGCGCGAGTTGCTGCAGCACCGATCGCACCACGTGCGAGGGGACGACCAGGAGCAGCAATCCGGCGTCGGCGATCGCCTCAGCCAGGTCGGAAGTGACGTGAATCGAGTCTAAAAGTCTGATGCCCTTGAGCATTTCTTCACGCTGTCTCGTCACCGCCAGCTTTCTGGCCGCATCCGGATCAAATTCCCATAAACGCACATCGTGGCCCATGCCGCTGCAATAGTTTGCCAGCGCAATACCCCAGCTGCCTGCACCTAGAACACATATGGTTATTTTGTTGCTCTCATGTATCACTTGATGTGATTTCCCCGATTATGATCGCGTCGTCGCCCTGGTCGTGCAGCACCTGCAAGATGGCATCCGTCTGTCTCTTGTGCGCGATGAGGGCGAGTCCGATTCCCAGGTTAAATGTGCGACGCATTTCGCTATCAGCGATGTCGCCGAGTGCACGAATGATCCGGAATTCACGGGGCATTTCCCACGAATTCCAGTCGATGCTCAGATCAAGGCCTTTTCTGAGGAGTCGCCTCGTATTGCCCTCGATGCCGCTGCCGGTGATATGGCTGATGCCGGCCAGCCCTGGATGGCGCCGGACCGATTCAATAGCTTTTTTATAGCTCTTGTGAATTTTAAGCAAGGCCTCTCCCCAGCTCATCTGCAATTCGGGGACATACGCGGCGACATCGATCTTGTGTATATCAAAGAGCACCTTGCGCGCGAGAGAATAGCCGTTCGTATGCAGCCCGGTCGATGGCAGGCCAATGATGACATCACCCGCCTGGATCCGACTGCCATCAATGATCTCGTCTTTGCGCACGATGCCGATGATCGATCCCGCCAGGTCGTACTCGCCTGGCGCATAAAATCCGGGCATTTCTGCTGTCTCACCACCGATGAGAGCGCACTGATTCTCGACACACGCCTTGGCCATGCCGCTGACAATGGCGGCGATTTTATCCGGATGCAAATTCAATGTGCCGATATAGTCCGTGAAGGCGAGCGGATCAGCACCCGATGTCATGATGTCATTGACGCAATGATTCACCAGATCTTGTCCGACAGTTTCATGAATATCCATCATGAAGGCAATTTTTAATTTTGTACCGACGCCATCGATGCTCGTCACGACCACTGGTTGCTTGTACTTTGGATCGATCTCATAAAATCCGGCGAACAGGCCGATGCCCTTCAGGACATTTTTGTTGAACGTCGCTTGTGCCAGGGATGCGATTTTTTTTGTCGCGGCTTCCGCGGCCTGCAAATCGACGCCAGAGCTTTTATAACTGAGGTTCGCCATCTCTATCCTCTGCAAATATGATTAAAATAGGTCACTCGCACCTGGGCAAAAAACTGTCGCACCGTGTTTTCCCGATAATCAGGATATGTCCAGGGATTCGGATGAAACGCGCCGTTTTGCCAGTAGAGCTGGACATCTCCATAAATGCCATTTCCGATATAGATCCGATGGTTATAGTTCTTGGTCGTCGCCAGGATGAGTTTGGCTGCTTCAATATAGCCGGGATCCAGATTGATGGTCCGTCTGCTGTCTTGGGCAAAGTGCTTCTCCAGCTCATTGGTGAATGTTTTCACCGCAGGCAGCGCGGCCGGGTCCATGCATCGGCTGAACGTGAGATACTCCTTTTCCAGAGCCCTTCCCATTTCCTTCTCATAGTACGAAGTATAGCTGAACGCCATGCGATCCGAAGCGAATTGTATGGGACCGTAAGCATCAACGAGTCTGGCAATGGCCTTGTCCTTTACGCCCTCATCTGCATAGCAGAGGGCGCAGATGAGGCACACGTCTTTGGGAAATCGAATCTCGCCCATTTATTCGCCGAATAATGATCAATTGCCTGTATCTCAATCGTCACCGCGCGTTACTCCTGACATTCTCCCGTGTGAGCTTTATCAGACTATGGCCGCACAGTGGACAAAATTTATAGGTTGAATTGGGAAACAGATGTGATTTATTGCCGGTGCACTGCATGACGTAATTGGGACGAAATACGATGTGCACCTTGTTGCCATTTTCCTGGTCGAGCTCAAGTTCAAAAACACCACGGCTGGTCTCGCCGCGCAGAAAGATATCCGAGTATTCAGGCCGTCGCAGGCGCGATCGGATGAGATTGCCCTCCCAATCGATGAGCCGGACGTTGATTTCGATGTCGCTCCAGTGACGATAGCCCTGCTCGTCGACATTCGCATATTGCTGGCGTTTTTCCGGTCCGACATATTCTTTCCAGAACAGACGTTCCGGCGATAGAGTGATTTCTTTGATGCGGTCAAAACGGACGCGCTCGCCGTTTTGCAGCGGGAATTCCGTGAGGATTGGAAAATCGCCAGGAGAGTACAATCCATAGCCGGAAAAGACAAAATCAAGGATGAGATTTTTGACATCAATATAATATTTGCCCGAATCCGCTGCTACCAGAGCTCGCACGTCAGCTTGCGGGGCGGCCGTAAGATGTGCTGCTGCTGCCAAAGAAAAGAGGACAACAAGCATACTGCGACGCTGCTCAGTCACTGCTTCTCTCCTTTCATCCTCACTTGGTTTCATCTGTTTGCGGATGACAATATAGTAAAAAAAAACAGTTTCAGCAAGGCAAAGCAACAGCGTGGTAAGCCTGTTCTGAACATATCCGTCAGAATGATCGAAAGGCATGGTTGCCGGAAAACAGTGCGGCCAGCCCCGGATCGGCCGGGGCTGGCCCTGTGGTCTAGAGGTATAGGTTAATGATCGATTCGTACAATTCCTGTTTGCCGCTGATTTTCTTCGGCTCACCGTTTTTCGCAGCCAGGTCGCGCAGGGCTTCCAGGCCGAGCTCGCCTTTTTCAAAGCGAGCGCCGTCGCCGCTGTCAAAGCTGGCGTAGCGCTGCGCCCGCATGTCCAGTAGATTTGAATCGGTCATGATTTTATCGGCCGCAAGCAAGCCGCGCGCCAGTGTATCCATGGAGCTGATGTGGGCGATGAAAATGTCCTCCAGATCCGTGGAGCTGCGGCGTGTCTTGGCGTCAAAATTCATGCCGCCGGGCGCAATGCCGCCCGCCTGCAGAATCTCCAGCATCAGCAGGGTCGCCTCGGTGACATCATGCAGGAATTCATCCGTATCCCAACCGTTATGCGGATCGCCCTGATTGATGTCGAGACTGCCCAGCAGGCCATGATCGGCGGCCAGTCGCACTTCGTGCGCATAAGTATGGCCGGCCAGAGTGGCATGGTTGTTCTCAATATTGATCTTGAAATCCTTGGTCAAGTTATAGTCTTTGAGAAAGCTGAAAATGGTCGCCACGTCGAAATCATATTGGTGCTTCGTCGGCTCCATTGGCTTCGGCTCGATCAGAAAAGTGCCGTTGAAGCCATGCGCTCGCCCATAGTCGCGCGCTTTGGTCAGGAACATGCCGAGATGCTCGATTTCTCGTTTCATGTTCGTGTTCAGAAGCGAAAAATAGCCCTCTCTCCCGCCCCAGAACACATAGTTCTCAGCGCCAAGGGCGATCGTCGCATCGAT
>RQOI01000168.1 GCA_003854995.1 Candidatus Zhuqueibacterota bacterium | reverse complement strand
TCAGTCCATTCGCGTTGAGTACAATGGCAAGGCATTGGCATCCCGGCAGGAATGCTGGTGGCAGGTGCGCGTTTGGGATCGAGATGACAAGGTCTCCAAGTGGAGTGAGCCGGCGTTCTGGCGCATGGGCCTTTTGCATGCCGATGACTGGCGCGCGGAGTGGATCGGCGCACCCTGGCAAGGCGAAGAGGCGCTGCCCAAGCCGCCGGGCGGACCGGACGCCTATCCGCAACAGCTGCCGCCGCCAGCGCCGCTGCTGCGTAAATCTTTCAAAATCGACAAGGAGGTTGTCAGGGCCGTGGCCTTTGTCACCGGCCTTGGCTATTTTGAGCTCTATCTGAACGGCGAAAAGGTGGGCGACGACGAGTTGGTGCCCAACCAGACCAACTATGGCAAGCGCCCCGAGCTGATGGACGCCAACATCCCACTGCCGGACAATTTCCGCGCCTATAAAGTGATGTACCTGGCATACGACATCAAAGACCAGCTGCAGCCGGGCGAGAACGTCATCGGCAGCATCCTCGGCAACGGCTTTTACAACGCGCCAAAATTCTGGACCGCCTCCTATGGCTCCCCACGATTTCTGGCGCAAGTGCACGTCACCTATGCCGATGGCAAAGAACAAGTCATCGTCAGCGACACGAGCTGGAAAGCCGCCAAGAGTGCGATTTTGTTGGACCTGGTCTATCACGGCGAGTTTTACGATGCGCGCCTGGAAAAGCCCGGCTGGTGCTCGCCCGGATTTGACGACTCAAAGTGGCAGAATGTCACTGAAAGAAAAGCGCCTTTCGGCAAGCTGGTCGCCCACGCCGCGCACCCGGACAAAGTCACTGCGCGCCTCGCGCCCGTCAGTATCGAGAAAAAAGAGGATGGCGTTTTTTTTGTGGATTTCGGCGTCGAGATATCAGGGCGACTGCGACTGAATGGTGTACAAGGCCCTGCCGGGCACAAAATCGACATCAAATATATCAGCAATCAGTACTCGGGCGACAACAGCTATACCTGCCACGGCGATGGTCCGGAATCGTATGCGTCACGGTTTAACTGGTTTGTCTTCAGCGCGGTCGAGATCAGAAATTGGCCGGGCGAGCTGAAACCGGAGCAACTGACTGCCGAAGCGGTGAATACCTATATCGAAGAATCTGCGACGTTCATCACATCCAATCCGCTTTTCAATGACATCAATAAAATATGGAAACGCAGCCAGCTGGACAACATGCATGGCGGCATTGCCAGCGACTGCCCGCATCGCGAGCGCTCCGCCTACACCGGCGATGGTCAGATCGCCTGCGTCACGGTCATGCACAATTTCGATGCGCGCAATTTTTATCACAAATGGATCGGCGACATGCTGGATGCGCAGAATCCGGAGACCGGCTATGTGCCCAACGGCGCGCCGTGGCAACCGGGCTGCGGCGGCGGCGTAGCGTGGGGCGCAGCCATCTGCATCATGCCGTGGGAGTTCTACCTGCATTACGGCGCTCTCGACATGCTGGAGGACAATTATCAAGGCATGCAAGGGTACGTCCGCTACATGCAGACATGGGTGGATGAGGATGGCATCATGTTCTCGCAGCGGCCCGGCAAAGACGGCGTGCCGCTCAAATGGTTCAATCTGGGCGAATGGGTGCCGCCCGGCGAGACCGTACCGGATCACATGGTGCACACATTTTATTTTTGGCGATGCGCGGACCTGACGGCGCAGACCGCCCTGATTCTAAATAAACCGGAAGAGGCGGAAAAATATCGTCAACTTGCCGAACGGACGCGCCGGGCTTTCCATAAAAAATATTACGATGCTGAAAAGGGCTCTTACGGCGATGGCGGTGGCAATGTTTTCGCCCTCAAAATGGGCGTGCCGGCGGAGCAATACGACCGAGTCGTGACTGCCTTGAAAGAGAGCATCCTCGCCAATGGCGGTCATCTCGACACCGGCATCTGCGGCACGCAATTTTTCTTTGAAGTGCTGTCGGAGAATGGCCTGCACGATCTCGCCTATGCCGCCATGAACAAACGTACGGAGCCCAGCTATGGACACTGGCTGGAGTTGGGCGCCACAACGTCGCGCGAGCAGTGGAGCACAGGCGGCTCGCACAATCACCCAATGTTCGGCGGTGGATTGGTCTGGTTCTATCGCAAACTGGTCGGCATGAACGCCGATCCGGAACGGCCCGGCTATCGCCACATCATCTTTCGCCCCCAGCCGGTGGAGGAGATGGAACATGTGACCTATATCAATAATACGCCGTACGGCAAGGCCGGCATCAGCTGGAAAAACAGAGATGGTCTGCTCAGCATGGACGTGACCGTGCCGGTTGGCTGCGAGGCGACGGTCCATGTGCCGGCGGAAAATCCGGATAAAGTTCTGGAAAACGGCGTTCAGTCGATGAAGGCGGCAGGGGTCGAGTTCCTCAAGATGGAAGGTGGTTATGTGGTTTTTAACGTCGACAGCGGCGATTATAGCTTTGTGGTGAACTAATTGAGCTGATCCCGTCGAGAACTTGACCCGATCCCTTTAGGAGCCCGGCGAGAGCAGCGAGCGGATTCCTGCGCGGGAACGGGTCAGTGAAGACGAGCCGGTAAATTGACTCGACGCTGTGCAGTGATCGGGTCAGCAGACTTGGTGTCGAAATGAAAAGTGATAAAAAAAACCTTATTTTAAAATCGTCTCTCAAACGCATGCACCAAATTTGGAAAGCGGTTAAAGAGAACAAGCTCGATGATCTGGATGATGCAGATGCGCTGTTGGCAAAGATTATGAAGGAACATGAAGATGAATTTTACAATGAATTCGAGTTTGCAGATATTTTGGACGACTTTGAGTTAGATTTCGTGAGTATAGCAAATCCATTCCTTCATATCGTTATACATTCGATCATTGAAAAGCAACTGCGAGGAAAAGAACCGAGTGAAGTATATCGATTTTTCAATGCGATGAGAAATAAAGGAGCAGATCGCCATGAAGCCATTCATATGATCGCTACTATTTTCACCCACTTTATATTCCAGGAGTTAAAAGATAAAGTTCCTTTCGATGAAGCGGGATATCGAAAAGTGTTAAAAAGCTACCGAGATAAAAAGCCGGAAAACGTCTGGACAGCTCTTGAAAAAGGGTTGGATGAGTTCAGCGGCTGATCATCAAGCGAAAAAATGAAACCGCCGAGCGCACCGAGGACCACCAAGAAAAGCTATGTGTTATTTTTCTCGGTGCTTCTCGGCGAGCTCGGCGGTCAATACTTTATCTCATGCGCAAAGACTTTATAAAAAAACAATATTACATGTCTCGATCCTTATCGAACATATCGTACTTACGGTGCTTATTCCACTCTCATATAATCAATGAGAGCATGACCACCTTGTTCTCCTGCTCGATGAACGGCGAAAAGCCC
>RQOI01000167.1 GCA_003854995.1 Candidatus Zhuqueibacterota bacterium | reverse complement strand
TTCACCGGTCGAAAATTGAGCAGCTCGGCGGCGCGAAACAGCACCTCCTCCTCGATGATGGCCGGCACATCCACCATAGTCATGGCGCTGTCCAGACGAGCGCGCGCTTTCGCCGCCTCGCTCTCGCGCGCAATGGTCGTGCCGACGCTGATGGCGGTGGTGACAATATTTCTCGTATCAATTCCCGCGCCCCCATCGGTGAACACATTGGCGCGCGGCGGCATGAACGTGCGCGCGGCAATGTCCGCTTCGCGCAAGTCGTATTCAACCAGCTTGTTGGATGAGCAGGCGCCCAAAAACAGCACGACCAGAAAAAGCAGAATGACCACAACACCCTTTTTTCGATTGCACATGACTCCACCTCCTGACATGAATAAAGCGTAAAATTGAAACCTCGGCCGCAGCCTCTGGCCGCAACCAAAAATATCCAAACCACCGAGTGCACCGAGACCACCGAGAAAATATATGAAACAAAACTTTACATCTTTGAAAAAAACGCCTGTTTTTCCTCTGTGCCCTCGGCGTTCTCGGCGGTTATATTATTTATCTTCTATGCTCAAAAACTTAAAAAAAAACGAATGTTCTCAATTTGTAACACAATTAGGCAAATTTGCAGAACAGAACGAAAATCATCACTTTTTCGATCTTGACGAGGAAAGGATAGATTTTGTTTCCTGTTCTGTGTGAAGAAAATATTTAAGCTCGTTTTCATACACGCGGTGCTTCTTGTACCAGCGTACGCCGATGGCCGACATATCTCCCATGCTCTTCACGTTCTCTTCTTCGACCTGCACCACATCGGCGTGGGCAAAGCCGTACTCTTTGATCGTCCGCGCCATCTCGGCGTACAGTACCGCATTGGCGCCGACGCCGCGGTGGCCGGGCAACAAGCCGGCGCCGTTGAAATTGACCCACTCGCTCTTTTTGAAATCACGCAGGATGTGCAGCCAGCCCACGGGCCACATGCGGCCATTGGCCTGGCGCAGGCCGTCGGTGATATCGACGAAAGCGAAGAGAAAGCCAATGATCTCGGACTCTTTCATCACCAGCTTGATCAATCGTGGCGTGCTGATGGCCAGCAGCCTTTTGGCGACAATCTGCGCTTCGCGCAAGCTCAGCGGCGAATAGCCGAGATTGTTCGCAAACGCCGCGTTGTAGAGCTCCTGAATGCGTCCGACCCAGCGGCGCAGCTCATGTTTACTCTTGAACGATTTTATCCAAAATCCCCTGCTCTTGCCGACCTTGTCGGCGATGTCGAAAAATCTCTGCGGCAGCTGATGATCGCCGCGCAGATAACCGGAGTAAAAATCTGTCTTTTTCACAAAACCGGCGTTCAGCAGCAGACGGTCGTAATAGTCATAGTTGTACGCCTGTCCGAGCGCCGGCCGCAGATCGTGTCCCTCGACCAGAACGCCGATGCTGTCGCCCTGGGTGAAACCAAGGGGGCCGACTATTTTCGTCAAGCCGCGTTCGCGGGCCCAGGCCGCCGCACTGTCGAACAGGGCTGCCGCCACCTCCGGATCGTCCGCAGCATCAAAATAATAGAAAAAGGCGGTTTTTTCATGATGATAATCGTTGTACTGCCTCTTCTCCAGGATGGCCAGCCGGCCGACCGCTTCGCCATCTTTTTCAGCGATGAAGAAATCGGCATCCGAATGATCGTAGAACGGATGTTTGTCGCGATTCATCACCAATCGCATATCGGAGATGAACGGCGATACCCAGAGGGGAGAATGTGCGTAGAGATCAAAGCTCACGCGGATGAACTTGTCCACATCCACGGGCCTGTTTGTATCGAGCTTTCGAATGATCATAAGCGTCTCTCAAAGCGTTCATGGTGCTGATTTTCTTTCCTGCCGCCGCGATCGGCGTTCAATCAAGTACGCCGCGAACAAATCTATTACAATTTTATGAAAATTTAGCGTGAAAGTCAAAACCTACATGAACTGCCAGCACTTTGTTAATTTCCTCTTGACAATGATGTCAAATTATGATATTTTCATTGAAAATTATAATACCAACTTAAAATTATCAAGGTAAAATAATG
>RQOI01000166.1 GCA_003854995.1 Candidatus Zhuqueibacterota bacterium | reverse complement strand
TATGAGTGGTCTCGCGAGAACAATTACGCCTTTGAATCCCTGGCGCAACTCCTGCGCATCAAACTGCGCGAGACTGTACGCGAAGAAAAGAGCGGCACTTATGGCGTCAGCCTGTCTGCGGAGAGTTGGTTCACGCCGCGGGAGCGCTACCGCATCAGCATCCGCTGGGGTTGTGAGCCCTCGCGCGTCGATGAATTGACCGCCGCCGTCTTTTCGGTCATTGACAGCGTCAAAAATGCCGGCCCGGATGATCTGGATCTCGTTAAAATTCGTGAAAGCCAGTTGCGCTCCTTTGAGACGGATGTGCGGGAGAACAGCTGGTGGAATGATCGTTTAGGCAATGCCTATTGGGCGAACTATGACCATGAGTTGATCATCAAAGTGCCCGAACAGGTCGCAACGTTGTCCAGAGAGATCATTCAAGATGCGGCGCTTCGCTATTTCAATGAGCAGAATGTGTCGCGATTTGTCCTGTTGCCGGAGAAAAAATAATCAAACGCACGCTCACAGCCGCGTCGAAAGAAGAGTTTGGACAGCTGCCGGGTGAACTATCAGCGCATGCAGATCGGCGTCATCTTTTTTTCGGGAACGAGGAGCGAAATCAGATGCCGAATCCAAAAGTATATCCCAGTCGCAGTCCGACGTAATTAAAGTCTTCGACAACCATATAGAGGAGCGATGCCTCGAGCGCGCTCCAGCGCAAGCCGATGATGGGGGCGATGCTGAATTCGGTGCTGGTCTGCGTTTCATCTACAAATATCGTCTCGATGGCCGTCCCTTCGTACGTATAGGTGAAATTGTGAACGCCTGCCTGAAAGCCGAAATGAAATTTCGGGCCGACTGGCAAACCCACTTCCCAGCGCAGGCCGACGAGAATCGGGATTGCGGTCACTTTCGCCTGGGCTGAGACCTTTTTCATCGTTGTCGGAAAATCTATCGGCGCAGTCCACTCATACGACTGCTCGCCAAAGTCAATATAGCCGACATCGGCGGTTATTTTCAGCAGCATGAGATCCGCCATCGCGAATGCTGTGACCCCAAATCCGGTGGGATTGAAGGATTCATTTGTCAGCTGCTCGAACGCGATCGTCGCACTGGGTTGGGTGATGTTGGCATTTGCGCCAACGCGCAGGCCGATGAGGGCGAAAGAATTGCTGGCGATTATCAAAAGGAATAGCCCGGCGTACATCATCAACTTTTTCATCGTATTGTCTCCAGACTGGATGTTAAGTGCAGCAAATTACTCTCTAAAATCATTTATTCGGGCCAAATATTCCGTCAAAATAGCGGTGAACGCGCCTCTTTTTGTTCGGCTTTTACTGCACAAGATCAAGAAAAAACGATGAAATTTAAAAATTGTTTTTAAATTGAATCCTTTTCGCTGTTAAATTTGTTAAATAGACAAAAGTTCCTTTTCTGGCAGTTTAATTCCTGCAAATGGGTCGGAGGCCATGGGCGCGCAAAGTGACAGGCAAAGCGATGTCGTCACTCAACAGGACATCGATATCGAGGAGCCGAAACTCTACAAAGTGCTGCTGCACAATGACAACTATACGACCATGGAGTTTGTCGTGCAGGTGCTGGAGACGATATTCTATAAAAGCCTGCCCGAAGCCACTCGCATCATGCTGAACGTTCATCAGCAGGGCGTCGGCATCTGTGGCGTTTATCCTTACGATGTGGCGGAGACCAAAGTGGCGCAGGTGCACTGGTTGGCGAAACAAAACCAGTTCCCACTCAGGAGCAGTCTGGAGGAAGCATAGATGATGTTGGCGATGGAATTGCAGATGACCCTGCAGGTGGCCTTGCGCGAAGCGCACAAACGCGAGCACGAGTTTGCGACGCCTGAGCACATTTTATATGCAGTGCTCTCCAGTGCGCAGGGCGCGGAGATCATTCAGGCGTGCGGTGGCGATGTGGAGAGTCTGCGGGAGAATCTCGAGGATTTTTTCCAGAACAAGCTGCAGAAAATGGCGGGGGATGCAAAGATGCAGCCGCAGCAGTCGCTCGGCTTTCAACGCGTCATTCAGAGGGCCATCGTGCATGTCGAACGATCGGAGGGGGATGTCGTGAATTTCGGTGATATTCTGGCGTCCATCTTTGAGGAGCCGCACTCCTTTGCGGCCTACTATCTTGCCTGCGAGGGCATCAGCCGACTGGATATTCTCGAGTATATTTCGCACAGCATGGACAGTATGGTGGACGAAAATCAGGATGAGGAGGAAGAAGCGGCGGCTGCAAAGGGTGCACAGAAGAAAAGAGGAGCGCTGGAGAGTTATGCCATCAATCTGATCGAAAAAGCGGCAAAAGGCAAGATCGATCCGCTCATCGGGCGAATGAATGAAATCGATCGCACCCTGCATGTCCTGTGCCGCCGGACAAAGAACAATCCCATCTTTGTCGGTGAGTCTGGCGTCGGCAAAACAGCCATCGCCGAAGGCCTCGCCTTGCGCATACACCAGGGCGATGTGCCGGATCTGCTCGAGGATGCGGAGATCTGGGCGCTCGATATGGGCGCGCTGCTGGCCGGGACAAAGTTTCGCGGCGATTTTGAAG
Organism: Candidatus Zhuqueibacterota bacterium; assembly: GCA_003854995.1. Taxonomy (GTDB): domain Bacteria; phylum Zhuqueibacterota; class Zhuqueibacteria; order Residuimicrobiales; family Krinioviventaceae; genus Kriniovivens. Next base: position 8,541 of record RQOI01000166.1, on the reverse strand, counting down.
CGCGACTCAAAAACGTCATCGCTGAATTGCAGCAGCGCGACAATGCCATCCTGTTCATCGATGAAATCCACACCGTCGTGGGCGCCGGCTCGACCACTGGCAGCTCCATGGACGCGTCGAATATCCTGAAACCCTTTCTCGCCGCGGGCGAGGTGCGCTGCATCGGTTCGACCACCTACGATGAATATAAAAATCACTTTGAAAAAGATCACGCCTTTTCCCGCCGATTTCAAAAGATCGAAATCATTGAGCCATCCATCGAAGAGACCGTGCAGATACTGAACGGCCTCAAGTCGCGCTACGAAGAGTTCCACAAGGTGAAATACACCCGACCAGCACTTCAAGCAGCGGTTGAGCTGTCAGCTAAATACATCAACGATCGTTTCCTGCCGGACAAGGCAATTGATGTGATGGATGAAGCCGGTGCTTCTTTTCGTCTGCAGTCGCGGCAGAAGAAGCGCAGCACGGTAGGAGTTGCTGATATTGAGCGAGTCATCGCCCGCATCGCCCGTGTGCCGGCGAAGAGGGCCACTTTATCCGAGAAACAGCAGTTGCAGTTCCTCGAGGAGGGTCTCAAAAGCTGCATCTACGGCCAGGATCACGCCATTGAATCGATCGTCGCTGCCATCAAACGCGGCCGCGCCGGCCTGGGACGGCCGGAAAAACCGATCGGCAATTTTCTCTTCACCGGTCCAACCGGCGTCGGCAAGACAGAAGTCGCTCGACAACTGGCCATTCAGCTGGGCGTGCATTTCGAGCGTTTTGATATGAGCGAATATATGGAAAAGCACGCCGTTGCCAGACTCATCGGCGCGCCGCCAGGATATGTTGGCTTTGACCAGGGCGGCTTGCTGACGGACGCGATTCGCAAACACCCCTATACTGTCTTGCTGCTGGACGAGATTGAAAAGGCGCACCAGGATATATTCAATATACTGCTGCAAGTAATGGATCATGGCACCCTGACCGATAATACAGGCAGAAAGGCCGATTTTCGCAACACGATTCTGATCATGACCTCCAACGCCGGCGCGCGCGAGATGAGCTCGCGCGGCATCGGCTTTGGCGAGCCGACCGGAAACACGAGCAACAAAGCAATTGAGAAGCACTTCAGTCCCGAATTTCGCAATCGGCTCGACGGGATCATCCATTTCAACCATCTCGACATGGCCATAATGGAGCAGATCGTGCTGAAATTCATCCGCGAGCTTGAAATTCAGCTCATCGACAAGAGGGTGACCATTCAACTGGATCCCGAAGCCACGACCTGGCTGGCGCACCAGGGATATGACCCGGTCTTCGGCGCCCGTCCGCTGGATCGCGTCATTCAGGAGAACATAAAGTCTGTGCTGGCTGATGAAATCCTCTTTGGCAAACTGGCAAAAGGCGGCAGCGTGCGAATTACTCTCAAAAAAGATGCGTTGGAATTCATCTGGCCATAAGGGATTAGAGAGAAAAAGCGCGCGTACTCTGGGACTATATATGACTCGACGAATCACGCTGGCAGGAGTCTTGTTGTTTTCCATGATTCCCTTCGTTCCCCGTTCTCAGGCGGTCGATGACGAGAACCACAACTTTGAGCCGCGCCTGCTGTCGTGGGATGACGCTGGTCTCATCATTGAAATCGCTACACCGGCGCCGCAGATGCGAACGATGATTTCGCCGGCCGGCGCAGTCGTGCAAATGGCCGGCTATGCCGCGATTGCCGAACCGGGAGCGCCCGCTCTGCCGTGCCGCGGCATCCTGATCGCCATCCCGCCCGAGGCTCGCGTTTCGCTGGCTATCCTCGATATTCAGGAACAGGATGTGCCGACAGAATCCATTCTGCCGGCGCCCTCTGCCGTGCCGGATCCTGCCGACGATAGCCACTTTATCTACAGTCGGGATGCCGCAATTTATGAGCGAAATCAATTCTTCCCGGCCACTAATCTGACTCTGGCGGGCGAGGGAAGAATGCGCGACGTCGATGTCGGGACGATCCTCTTCTATCCGCTTCGCTACAATCCCGTGACGCAGACGATGCGACAAGTGACCCGCATCAGATTCGCGGTCCACTTTCAGACGAAAACGCAGGACAAAATGATGAGCCGACGACCTGCGCTGCCGGATGGCTTTTCCAGGCTATTCAGCCAATCGCTTTTGAATCCGCAGCAGGTACAGCTGGTGTCGCCGACAGGGGAGGTCGCAAAAAAATCAACCTATTTCCTCGATGAAGGAACAGAATGGTATAAAATACTGACGACATCCGCCGGCATGGTGCGACTGACGCCAGCCGATCTGCATGACGCTGGTCTGTATAGCGCGGAAATCGATCCCCGCACCATTCGCCTCTTTCATCTCGGAGAAGAGGTCGCGATTCGCATCCACGGTGAGAGCGATGGCCGGCTGCAGCAGGACGATTACATCGAATTTTACAGTCGCCCGTTTAAAAACAGCTATACCACGACAAACGTCTATTGGCTGACCGTCTCTGCGGTGCCGGGAAAAAGGATGGCGCATATCGACGGCGCGCCGATTGGTCATCCCCTTTTGTCGAACGGCCTTCGATTCCTGCACACTGAAATCGATCGCAGTTATCATGCCAGTTTTCCCAATCATACGGATCAGGAACACTGGTTCATGGACAGCCTTTTCACGCCAAAATCTTTGACGTACAACGTCGACCTGGGAGCTGTCGCCACGGATGCCGGCGATCATTCCTTTGTCTTGCGCATGCAGGGATACGCCAGCCTCGAAACGGTGAATCCGGATCATCATACGCTGGTGCAGCTGAACGGCACGACCATTCTGGATAAATGGTGGGACGGCCGCATCAGCTGGACGGATACGGTCGCTGTTGCGCCGGATATTCTGCGGGACGGCGTCAACCAGGTCGAGATCATTGGCCCGGGCGACACCGGCAGCTTTCTGGACTGGCAGTTGATCGACTATTTTGACCTCACCTACCAGGGCGAAAATCGGAATTTGGACAGCCTCGTCTTCGCCATCAACCAGCCCGGAGCGCACACCATCGAGGCGAGCGGATTTTCTTCTCAGGATATTCATGTCTACGACATCACTGATCCGGCGCAGCCAAACTATATCGTCAACCTCCTGCGCGCCGATGATACGCTTCGCTTTGACCACCGAAATGCGGCGGCGACGACACTCCTCGTCTCATCGCAGGCCAAAAAGGCCGGCGCGAGCGCCATCGTCCGCGATGCGCCATCCGCTCTGCGATCATCCCAGCAGGCCGACTATATCATCATCACCTTTGATGATTTTTATCTGCACGTCGATCCACTGGCAAATTTTCATGCATCGCAAGGCTTGACCGTCAAAGTCGTCAAAGTGCAGGATATTTATGATGAATTCGGCTACGGCATCTATGACAGAGAGCCGATCAAAGCATTCCTGACCTATGCCTATCACCAGTGGGCCAAGCCGGCGCCAACCTTTGTGCTGCTGGTGGGCGATGCATCGTGGAATCCGCGTCGTTTGCGTCCCGAGAGTGCGGATTATGGGGGGGATGCTCGTTCAGACTTTATCCCGACCCGCCTGTTCGAAGCCAGCGTCAAGCATTACGAGGCTGCCTCGGACAACTGGTTTGTCTGCGTCGATGGTCCAACGGATGTGCTGCCCGACATGTTCATCGGCAGGCTGGCCGTGCGCTCGGCAAATGAGCTCTCATCGGTCATTGATAAAATATGCGGGTATCATCGGCTCGGTCAGGGGGCCGCGTGGATGAAAAGGGCCGCTTTTGTTGCGGATCTGGGAGAGGGCGGCAGCCTCGCTTTTGAGGATAGCTCCGATGCCATCATTCGCAACTATTTGCCGGATGACTTTGGCGTCAAGCGCCTCTATTTGGCGAACACAGCCATGCCGGCCATCCGGGACAATATCATCTCCACATTTGCCGACAGCGTCTTGACCATGAACTATCTGGGTCATGGATCAGTGGGCACGTGGTCGGCCAAGTCCGTTTTTGCTCGAGAGGACGTTGCCCTTTTGCCCGAATCCGACAATCTTCCCTTTCTGTTGACCATGAGCTGCATCAACGGCTATTTCGCCCACCCCAATCGGATGTACAGCGCCCTTGCAGAAGAACTGAGCGTAGCAGAACGAAAAGGCGCCATCGCCGTCTTTTCCGGCGCCGGTGAGGCTTATCCTGGACCGCTCTATGCGATGAGCAAAAAGCTGTACACGTCGCTCTACCGAGACGGCGATGCTGTTGTCGGATCGTTCACGATGGCCGGACTGCTGGCGATGTACGCGACCTTTCCCAACATGGTCGATCATTTGCAGTTCTATGTCCTGTTCGGTGATCCGGCGACAAAATTGCACTATGGGGACGAGGGCAGCAAGCGCAGCGCGTCATATAGCGGACGCGTGCTGATAGACGGCGCGCCGGCCGGCGAAGGGAAGAACGTCATCGCTGCCATCGCTGCAGTCGAATATGGGCGAGCATTGATACGTGCGCAAGGCCATTTTGGCCCGCTGTTCATCCCGCAGGACGATCCGTCGACGCCGAAAAAAGATGGCGGCGTTGCCGGCGACACGGTGCAATTTCTCTATGAATACAAGCCGGACTCGACCATCCTGCTCTTTCCCACTGCCTCGTGGGTGGCTGATACGACGTTTACGGTTGCTCTCAGCGATATCGTGTCACATGTGGACAACGCGCTCGCCGTTGAATTTTACATCAATGACCGAAAGGCCGGCGCAGAAATTTTCTCCGGCGATCCCATCGCGAGAGGATCGACGATCAGAATATCACTGCGCCACAGCCGCGACGTCGATCCCACTCAGGACATCAGGCTGCTGCAGAACGACGTCGTGATCGATGCCGCAAAAATCAGCTGGCAGGCGACGCAGCGGAACGGTTTGCCCGTTGCGGAATGCGTCTATGCCACAGACGACCTCGCTGATGGCGATTATCGTCTTGCGGTCATGGCAAAAAATCACGATATTGTCCCGGAAAGCGGCGCAGAGTTTGAATTCAGGATAGAGTCAGAGCTGGCGTTTGGCCAGGTCGTGAACTTTCCCAATCCCTTTTCGCGGCAGACGTCCTTCACCTATGTCATTGAAAACGATCGCACCTGCCAAGTGACGATCAAGATATACACTGTCGCCGGCCGGCTTGTTCGGGTCATCTACAATGCGAGTGGGGAGGTCGGCTATAATGAGGTGGGCTGGGATGGTGTGGATGATCATGGCGATCGACTGGCGAATGGCGTCTATTTGTACAAGATCATTGCTGACGACGGCGATGAGCAGCGGGAGATCCTGCAGCGCCTCGTCGTCATGCAATGACGGGAGGAGTGAGCGTATGTCTCTGCAAAACATGACAAGTATGCTGCAGCGCGCGCAAAAAAATGGCTACGCGGTGGGCGCATTCAACATTGTCGACTATAATTCCATGCGCGCTGTCATCGACGCTGCCGAAGAGCTGCGCGCGCCGGTGATCGTGCAGACATCGGTCAAGACAGTGCTGTTCTGGGGGTACGAAGCTGTGATGTCGTGGATGACACAACTCACCCAGCAGGCGGCCATCCCGGTCGCCATTCATGTCGATCACTGCACCGATATCGAGGTGATCAAAAGATGCATCGATGCCGGCTGGACATCGGTGATGATTGACGCATCGGCCAAACCCTTTGCCGAGAACATCCGTTTGACGCGCCAGGTGCTCGATATGACCGCGTCCTGCGGCGTCTCCGTGGAGGCGGAACTGGGCGCCATCGTCGGCGTCGAGGACGACATTCACGTCAAGGCGCAGGAGGCGCATCTGGCCGATCCGGATCAGGCAGCGCAATTCTGTCACGAGCTGCAGCTCGACTGTTTTGCCCCGGCCGTAGGCACCGCGCACGGCGTTTACAAAGGCGAGCCAAAGATCGCCTATGATCTCATCAAAGAGATTGCCGCCAGAACCGGCGTGCCGCTGGCACTGCATGGCGGCACAGGTCTGTCGGATGCGGTCTTTCGCAAATGCATTGGACTCGGCTGCGCCAAGGTGAACATTTCCACGCAGCTCAAGTATGCGCACATCGATGGCTTTGTCAATTATCACCAGGAGAACAAGGTGTACAATCCGCTCAAGCCGCTGGCAGCGCAGTACAATGCCCTGAAAGCAGCCGTCGCAGAGAACATAAAGTTATTCGGCGGCGCAGGACAGGCCTGATCGCGGCAAAGGATGGATGGGCGATAAAAAGGAGATCGGCGTGCTGAAAGCCATCATATTCGACTGCGACGGGGTGCTCGTCGATACTGAGAGAGACGGTCACCGGGTCGCATTCAACCGAGCCTTTCGACAGATGGGCCTCGCGCACGAGTGGAGCGTTGCGCAGTATAAGGAGCTGCTGAAAATTGCCGGTGGCAAGGAACGGCTGCGCTCTTTTTTCAACGCGGTCGGCTGGCCGGCCGATGCGTTCGATCAGGACGCCTTTCTCAAAGAGATGCACCGACGCAAGACCGATCTGTTCATGGCCATCATCGCGGCGGGCGACATGCCATTGCGTCCCGGCGTGGCGCGCCTGGTGGATGAGGCTATTAGCGAGGGTATTCAACTCGCCGTCTGCTCGACGTCGAATGAACGCGCGGTGAATCTGATCATCGATAGACTCCTTGGCGCCGAACGGCGGCGCCATTTTGCCGCCATCCTTGCCGGTGATATAGTGACGAAGAAAAAGCCGGATCCCGAGATCTATCAGCTGGCGCTGGCGACCCTCAAGCTCACACCGACAGAGTGCGTCGTCATTGAAGACAGCGCCGTCGGGCTGTTCGCCGCCAAGGCGGCCGGGATCAAGTGCGTCGTGACGACCAACTATTATACAAAAGACGATGATAATTTAGCAGCGGATATCGTCGTTCCTGAATTGGGGGATGCCGGCGACGAAAAGATCACCCTGCAGAGTCTAAAAGATCTTGTCCGGCTTCTCGAATAACTATCGATTTTATGACCATGACAAAACGAATTCTTTCATTCGGTGAAATTCTCTGGGATATTCTGCCCGACAAGATGATCCTTGGCGGCGCGCCGTTCAATTTCGCCTTTCGCGTCAATTCATTGGGAGAAGTGGGGCTCTTTGTCAGCAGTCTGGGCATGGATGAGCTGGGGGAGAAAGCCTTGCAGAAGGCTCGCGAACTTGGCATTCGCGTTGGCCTGGTGCAGCGCCACCCGACTTTGCCGACCGGCACTGTCAATGTGAGTTTCGATGCGAATCACCTGCCGCATTTCATCATCAATCCGGACGTGGCGTACGATCACATTCGGCTCACGGATGAGCTCGCCGAAGCGGCGCTGGCGTGCGAATGTCTCTGTTTCGGCACCCTCATTCAGCGCGCGCGGACGTCCAGGGAGACGCTGCACGAATTGATCGATCTGGCGCACGATGCGGTCAAGTTTCTCGATATTAATCTCAGAAAAAACTGCTTTTCCCAGGAAACGGTGCTCTATTCGCTGGAAAAAGCCAACATACTCAAACTCAATGATGACGAGGTCCGGCAGCTGCGCCACATGCTGGGATTGTCGTTTACAAGTTACCCCTACTTTTGCGAGTTCATCGCCGAAGAATTCGATCTCGATTATGTCCTCATCACCTTTGGCGAACGGGGGGCATTCGCTGGGTCGTCGTTGGGCGAGCAGGTTTACGTGCCCGGCCATAAAATCAAGCTGGGTGATTCTCTCGGTTCCGGGGATGCATTTTCCGCCGCGTTCATTCATAGCCTGCTGGCAGGCCATTCGCTGCAGGCGGCGTGTGAGCTCGGCAATGCGCTCGGTGCTCTGGTGGCGATGACGCACGGCGCCACGGCCGTCATTTCAACGGATGAAATTGCTGCCTTTTTGCAGTCGAGTACTCAGCGATGCCATCACCCGGAATTTTCATGATCCATTTGCCGGCGCCCAGGCGCTGCAGGAATCAGGAACCCACTATGGAAAGGATGCTTGTAGCGCATGAAGAGCGAGTATAATCTATTCTACGTCTGGTCGATTTCCCTCGTAGCCGCCATGGGAGGTCTGCTGTTTGGCTATGACTGGGTTGTCATTGGCGGGGCCAAGCCGTTTTACGAAGAGTATTTTCAGCTGCGCAGTTCATTGCAGATCGGCTGGGCCATGAGCAGCGCCCTGCTCGGCTGTTTGCTCGGCTCAGCGGTCAGTGGTGGCCTGAGCGACAGCTTTGGCCGCAAAAGACTGCTCATCCTGGCCGGCCTCTTGTTCGTCGTATCGGCCATCGGCACGGCGCTTGCGAACTCTTTTTCGGTTTTCGTCTGGTTTCGTATTCTGGGCGGCATGGGCATCGGTCTGGCTTCCAATCTGTCGCCAATGTACATCGCCGAAGTGGCGCCCGCTGCAATGCGCGGGCGATTCGTCTCGGTCAATCAGCTCACTATTGTCATTGGCGTGCTCTCGGCGCAGACCGTGAACTGGCTCATCGCTCAGCCGGTTGCAGAAAATGCGGCAGGCGACGCGATCCTGCAGTCCTGGAACGGCCAGGTCGGCTGGCGCTGGATGTTCGCGGCTGAGACCGCGCCGGCCGCGCTCTTTTTCATCCTGATGTTCTT
>RQOI01000165.1 GCA_003854995.1 Candidatus Zhuqueibacterota bacterium | reverse complement strand
TTAAAAGAAAATACCAAATCAATGTTAAAGCAGGATTAAAATTATATTAATTTTTTTTAATAGCATTGATTTTCGATCCAAAGATGGCTATTTATAATATATATTATAGAACAATCTTGCGCAAGACAATAATATCCTCGTGACAGGCTATCACAAAGCTGTGAGCAAAGAAATGCCGACCTCAATTTTGGAGAACCTAAAAATGAAAAGACGGCTTTTTCATTTTGTTTTGATCCTGTGCCTCGGAATCCGCTTAACAGGAGCGGAGGAATTTCGGCTTGAATCCAATCGTGTGTTGCTCATCATCGATGGCCAATGGAAAGATCCTGCCAGTTACATCATTCAGGATGGGGATGAATTTCAACAAATCGCAGCTTTGCGCAAACTGTGGTGTGTTCCTTTTCATATTCTGCGGTTGGATCAAGAGCCCATGACCATCAATCGCTTCATTGATATGGATGGCGATCCCGCTTACGGTTGTATCATATGGGATGCGGATCACTCGCAATTCCCGACAGGGATCGATTACACGGTGCTGCGACATGCTGTTGTCGATTTTGGCATCAATCTCATCGCCATATCCGACCGGATTCAGGAACCGGAGCTGCAAAAATTGTTGGGCCTCGAATATATAGGCTCTGCTTACACAGAAGAAAATATCAGAGTGAGCCAAGATCATCATCCATGCCGTGGGCGATGAAGCAATCGAGATGGAAATCACTCTGGATTGACCGCTGCAGCAAAGGTTCGATAGCGATTGCACTAATCCGAGCTGGAGCACGCGACCGATGTTCATCATCATGCCAGGGCGTGCGTTTCAGGCTTTTTTTTAATGTCGATAATAACTATATTGAAACCGCACGTTTTTGCCTCAGCGAGGACGTGGACCTAAATAATGAGATGGCGCCATCAATTCGATGAGCCCTTCTCACCAGTTGATCCGGGAAAATCCACAGCACAGGATGAGCATGCGACGAAAGATGCTGATCAACAGGTTGCCACTTTATCTCTTTTTCATCCTCTTCTCCGCCGTATCAGGCCATGGCTGCAGCGTGCCCGTCTTTCGCTATGCCCTGGAGCGATGGAGGGCGGATTTCTATACTGTCATCGTCAGCACCCGCGGGACATTGGAAGACGAAGCGGTCGCCCTTTTGCAGGAACATGCGATCGATCATGATTCTCTGTCAAATTATACGGTCCGGACGATTGACCTCAGCACGCCCGCAGGCGCACGATATGCCGAGGAGAACGACATAACGACAACGCCCTGGCTGGCGCTCTACTATCCCAGCCATGCGAACGTCAGAGGCCTGGTGTGGCAAGGGCCGCTCAATGAGACCAACGTGAAACGATTGATCCACTCGCCGGCAAGAACCGCTGTCGCAGAAAAGCTGCTGGCCGGCGAGGTGGCCATGTGGTTGTTCATCGAATCGGGCGACCCGAAAAAAGACGATCGCGCGCGCAAGATCGTACAGCAAACGCTGGAGCGGGCCGCGAAAGAGCTGAAGATACCCAGCACTGGCGTTGATATTGACGGCAATGCTATCGAGGTCACCGATTTTGTCGACTATGTCGTCCATTTCGATGTCATTGACATCGCGCGCGACGATTCGACCGAGATGATACTGCTCAGTGCGCTGCTGGGATCAGAACCAGATCTGCCCTTCTATGACGAACCCATGGTCTTCCCGGTGTTCGGTCGGGGACGCGCGCTGCACGCGATCATTGGCGACGGCATCACCGAAAAGACGGTGTTCGATGGCTGCCGCTCCATCACCGCCTGGTGTTCGTGCGAGATCAAGGCGCAAAATCCGGGCATCGATCTGCTCATATCCGCGGACTGGTCGCA
>RQOI01000164.1 GCA_003854995.1 Candidatus Zhuqueibacterota bacterium | reverse complement strand
TTGCAGAATAATATTTGGCTCTTTTGCCGCATCCGGGCGGCTCCCTCGCATAGCCGCATTGTTCGTGCCTGATTCAATCTGTCTTTTGCTGGTACAGAATAAATCAATCCTCGTCCTGCTCCCTGCTGTCAGGCAATATGCAAGCGTAAATCAATAGCTGTTTTTTCTACACTTAAAACAAATAAAACGATGGTCCCTGGCCGCATCCTATAGGGTAAAATTATTTCCGTTCCAGGTATGTTCTTTGCACAGGTCAACCTGATTCAGTCTATGCTGTCTTTTGTCATGATTTCATCTTGGAGGATTTACCTTGTCGGATCGAGTTTTTCAGAGTCGGAAAATAATCATATTTTTCATACTCGTTCTTCTCTCGCGTCAGCTCGGAGCAAGAACGTGGACGGTCATGCCGGTCGGCAATTCACTGACAGCCGGTATAATTCCCGGGACAAGTGGCTTAGGCGATGGATTCCGCGGCTATCTCAAAGACCAGCTCGGCGCTGATTTCACCTTTGTCGGCGGCGATGTCACCATCACAGCCGGACTAAACGGTCACTTTAAAACTGGCGCTAAAATCGAATCTTTCCTGCCGGGCGGCGATAAAGACATCATGCAGGCGCTCAACACCTACAATCCGGAAATCGTCCTGCTGCACATCGGGACCAACAACACCGGCGACAAACAAGGGCCCTACACGGAAAAGTACACCGCCTCATATAATCTGCGCGAGCTCATCAACACGATCGGCAAACATCAGAGCGTCGGCTATATACTCGTCAGCAAAATCATCTCCAAGCTCGATGCGAATAAAATTCCGCTGCAGCAGATTCAAGAGTTCAATAAAGAAATAGAACGCATGTTTTTCGACAATGCCATCAGCGCCAAAGCCGTCCTTGTTGACATGAACTCAGCGGTCAGCTATTTGGAACTTGGCATCGACGGCATTCATCCCGTTCCTTCCGGCTATGAACGCATGGCCAGTGAGTACACCCGCGTCGTCCAAGCGATCACGAACAATCCCGGCGACACGACCAGCCCAACGGCCATCACCATTGTCAGCGCTGAAGTCACCGACCAACCGGCGATCTCACTCAAATGGTACACGCCGACCGATCAGGGCGGCATTGTCAACCTCTACGAATTGCGCTATCTCGTGGACAGTCAGATTAACAGCGCGAATTTTGCCGCCGGTACGATCATCACACTGCGGCGCCCCGGCAAAAATTCGCCGTCGAGTGGGCAGGAGCGAACCACAATCACTGAAGGCATACTGGGAGGACGCACGTATAGTTTTGCCATCCGCGTCTACGACCAGGCGAACAACAAAAGCTCGATTTCAATCTTTAATCCCATCATGACGCCGGATGAACTGCCGCAACCGGGCATTGCTTTTGTCGACAGCTTTAACAACGCCGACTTGCGCGGCTGGAATTACGATCCGGCCTATCAAGTGTCGAACGGCAGACTGAGCAACAGCGATGCCGGCTCGGGCTGGGGCAAGCTCGCCATTCTGGATACGATAAAATATACACCGTCGGCCGAGTTCGTTGAGGTCGGCGCTCGCTATGCTCCGGGAAATTATAATCTGGGCGGTCTCGGCCTGGCCATGCTGCTCGACACCGATGATTATCGGATTGCCAATGG
>RQOI01000163.1 GCA_003854995.1 Candidatus Zhuqueibacterota bacterium | reverse complement strand
TCCACGTACACCGGATTGGTCAGAATGTCCCCATGCCGCGCCCGCGGATGAAAATGACCATCTGCATTGATCGTCCGCCGATGATTTTGCTGTATCGTCTCATAGGCCGCCACGCCGGGCAAGAGCATCTTGGGGCCGCCGCCAAATCCGGCAAAATAGTGATACAAAATGCCGCCAATGGTGATGACGAAATCGGCTTTCACCTTTTCATTCAGGCGAATATCGGTGCCGAAACTCGTTCGACCCAAATGGATCATCTGATCTTCCGCCGACGCATCGTGCTGAAAGGTTGGGACGCGATGGTAGATCTCGGGCGAGACGAGCTCCGCAACGACGGCCTCTGGTTGCAGTGCATGACAGCCGTTGGCAATGAGGATTTCGATGTCGGCGAGAAACTTCTCCTCCAGCCCATCCACCAGACCGGGGAGGATGAGCGGCAGACGGCATTTTCGCGTATGATCCGGGCAGATGAGAGTGATGCGGCACTTTTTCTGCAGTCGACCTGCCAGCTGCCGCAAGAGAGCATCTATGCCATTCTGAATGACGGTCGTCTCTGGCAAAAATGACGATGAATCCTTTTCGAGAACATGCCAGTCGATGTTCGGCGGCAGCTCTACAGTGATGGTTGAGTCGTTGTATCGTAGCTCCATATCCTGACATCGCTCACGAGAGCAGATTCAATATCTCCGCGCCATGCCCCTCCGCATTGACCTTGTGAAAGGCATGCTCGATACGGCCATCCTTGCCAATGACGAACGTCTTGCGAATGACCCCCATATAGGATTTGCCATACATCTTTTTCTCGCCCCATGCGCCATAGGCCGCGGCTACGGCGTGATCTGCATCAGACAATAGCGGAAAATTGAGCTCATACTTTTCGATGAATTTGTCATGCGATGGCAAACCATCCGGACTCACGCCAAGGACAACGGTATCTTTGTCGTTGATCGCCGGCAAATGATCGCGAAAAGAGCAGGCCTCTTTGGTGCAGCCAGAGGTGCTATCTTTCGGGTAAAAATAGAGCACAACTCTCTTCACACCGCGGAAATCTCGCAGTGAAACCGTCTCTCCTGTGCTGGCCGGCAGCGAAAAATCGGGCGCCCTGTCGCCGGGCTGTAACTGAATGGGCTCGTTCATTATGGTTCCCTTTATG
>RQOI01000162.1 GCA_003854995.1 Candidatus Zhuqueibacterota bacterium | reverse complement strand
GCATGCGCATAATCGGGATCAAATGCGGCGCCGACAATACCAGCATCGACATTCAATCCCTCGGCAGTCAACTGCTCGATGGCCTCCAGCAAAAGATGCTGACCTTTATATTCATCGATGCGGCCGAACAAACCGACGTGAAAGGCATCCTGAAAATTGAATTTTGCCTTGAGCTCAGCGGTTCTTTCGGGTGTGGCGTGTTCCGGCATTTTGACGCCGTAATAGATTTGCACTATTCGTTGGGGAGGCAGGGGCAGATTTGCTTCTGCCTGACGCTGGAGATATTTGGTGATGGCGATGAACAGATCCAGAGAGCGATAAATGAAGCGGTGATACAAGCCCTTTTTTTTACCCGGCATGTTCATCTGACGGGTGTGGACGAATTTGAACTTTTTGTGGCACATCTGTTTCGTCAATGCGACGAGCGGCAGGTCGTTCTTCCAGTGCACGTGCACGATGTCAATATCGTGTTCGATGATGAATTGACTCAGCTGTTTTGCCATCGACAGGCTGAATTTGCCGGCTCTCGAAAAGTAGCAGGTTGGCCTCTGCAACTGCTTCAAGGACTCATCGAGTCGTGTACCGCGCTCAAGTGCCAGAAAGAGTTGTGACTCCTGCCTGTCCGCGAGCCAGCGGCTGAAATCTCGCATGTGAATTTCCAGGCCGCCATAGTCCGGCGAGAGACAGAGTTCGAGAATGTTCATGGGTGCTCCTTCTGTTCTGTCATCATGCCCTAATATACGATTTATGCAGCTTTTTTTTGTTGAAAAATATAGCGAAATTGCTGAAAATAAGATCAAGAGCATCGACCTCGCAAGTGATCTCTGACCTTGAGGAGAAAGTTATGATAAATGAGCCTGCTTTTGCAAACAGACGTATCGGCGTCGTCGCAGTCATTGTTCACGATCCGGAAAAGGTGCACGATATGCTCAACAAAATTCTGCACGACTATTCATCCATTATCATCGGTCGGTTAGGCTTGCCCTATCGTGAGCGCAATCTGTCGATCATTTCCCTCATTGTCGACGGCAGCACAGACGAGGTTGGCGCCATGACCGGCCGGATCGGTCAATTGGCCGGAGTGACGGTGAAATCGGCGTTTGCCAAAAACAAGAGTCTTGAGAATGATGAATGAAAAGGCTGCACGAATGGTGGATGAAATACAGAACGAATAGCGCTGCAGGGTGCAAATACCCTGAGGAGTTGTGCCGTCGTGTTGATTGTTGAATTGGGGGGCTTTAAACAAAGGTGACAATGTGCTCGTAGCTGATGTTTTACGTCTTTTCCATTTTGTGGTTGACTTTGAGCTTTTTCCAACGTATTTTCTCAAAAAGGAATGACAACTTCCAAAATGAGCCTCAAAATGGAATTATACATTCCAAGATTTCTTCGACCTCCAGATAGCAGTTATTTTCTTTTTGGCCCGCGTGGTACAGGAAAATCTACATATTTGATGCACGAGCATCCCGATGCCTTGACTGTTGACCTGTTGAAACCCGATCTCTTTCGACTCTATTCCGCGCGTCCCGAAAGGCTTTTTGAGCTTATTGCCGGCAATCCTGATGCAAAAATGGTCATTGTTGATGAAGTACAAAAAGTGCCCGAACTCCTGGATGTGGTCCATAGTCTTGTTGAACAAAAAAGGAAAATAACATTTATTCTGACAGGTTCCAGCTCGCGTAAACTCAAACGCACAGGAATTGATCTTCTCGCCGGACGGGTTCTATTGAGGACGATGCATCCCTTTTTACTCTCTGAGGCAAAAGCAATTGACTTTGGCTTTGCCCTTCAAAACGGTCTCCTGCCGATCGTGTGCGCCTCCGAAACACCCGCAGATGTTCTCAACGCCTATGTTGAACTCTATGTTCGGGAAGAGGTGCAAATTGAAAGCATGGTCAGAAATGTCGGCAATTTCACTCGATTCTTGGAAGCGGCCAGTTTTTCGCATGCGTCGGTTTTGAATATGAGCAACATTGCCAGGGAGTGTGCGATTGAACGAAAGGTGGTAGAGGGATATATTGCTATTCTGCAGGATATACTGTTAGCTTTTAAAATCCCCGTATTTACTAAACGAGCCAGGCGAGCTGTCTCGTCCCACCCCAAGTTTTATTTTTTTGATACGGGTGTTTTCCGAACCCTGCGGCCAAAAGGACCGCTCGACCGGCCTGAAGAAATTGATGGTGCTGCGCTTGAAGGACTTGTCGCACAACACCTTCGAGCATGGATTGCCTACTCGCAGCATGATAATTCCCTATATTTTTGGCGATCCCGGAAGGGCGTCGAGGTTGATTTTGTCGTTTACGGGGAACGGGAGCTCGTGGCTCTGGAAGTGAAGAATTCGAGCCGAGTGCGTCCTGAGGACCTCCGGTCACTTGAGGCCTTTCGGGAGGACTATCCCGAGGGCAAAACGTATCTGCTTTACCGGGGCTCGGAAAAATTGCGCATAAAAGATATTCTTTGCTTACCGTGCGACTATTTTTTATCGCACCTTGTGCCGGATATGGCTATAGGTGGTATTCAATAATATCATTGAAATTGCCAGGCACCTCCGAGGTGCCTGGCAATTATTCGGAGGTGCCTGGCAAGTTTCAGAGTGTATACAAAATCTTCGCCAGCACCGTATCCGCACGCAAATTCGAGCCCACTTTTTGCGAATCGACGATTTGAATGATCTGTTGCAGATTGATGACGTTCAAACTGGTATCCGCCAATGTCGGCGTCATGTGCGGCTCGGACAAGTGTTGTGATCTTTTCAACCTGGGTGAAGCGAGAACGAGAAAGAAGAGCAATAATGCGACAAATGCGGCCTGATACAAAGCGACTCGAATGGTGAGAAAGTGACGGATTCTATCCGGCAATTTTTGATGAATTTGTTTGTCGCGTATTCGTTTGATCAGGAATCGCTTCAGCTCAGGCCTTGCTCGGACTCTGGCATGTTCACCGGCTTGTCCAATGGCCGCAATCTCACGACTAAACTGACGACACGCCTGGCATGACTGCAGATGCGCTGCAATAATTTCCTGTAAATCTCGTGCGATCGGTGCGATGGAATTTTGAACGATATATTGGCGAATGTCCTGACATCGGCTCATATATTACCTCACATTCGGATTGTATTCATATAGTTCATCTGCCAGGGTGCGGATGGTATAAAATAGACGCGACTTGATTGTCCCTTGCGGACAATCAAGCACCGCACCTATTTCTTTTATGGATAGCTGCTGCTGAAATCTCAAAATGAATGTGTTTTGTTTCTCCTCATCGAGGGAGGCTAGCTTTGCATATACTGATTCGCTAAATGAATTGAGATCGTACGATTCATCCGGCTTTTTTATGGTTGTCGCCGAGTCAAGCGGCGCATCCGATTCCGACAGAGGTCGCTCCATTTTTCGAATGTCGCGACGGCGGTATTCATTTTTGCACATGTTCGAAGCGATCTTGTAAATCCAGGTGACAAATCGTTTTTCCGGATTGAATAGATGCGGTTTGTCGATGAGTTTTAAAAAGAGATCTTGCAACATGTCGTGCGCGGTATCCTTGTCCCCTAGCATACGATAAAAATAATTGAGCAAGCGCTCGCTATAGCGATCATATAACACCTCAAGCGCCCGTGTATCAGCGGACTGCAGCGCGCGCATCAGCTCTTCGTCTGTTTTTGTTCTTAGAATTTGCCGGAACACATTCATGAAAATTAATTGATCTGGAATCCCTTTGCTCTTATGAACTGAATGAGCTCGTCATTTTCTCCATTTTTCGCCAGCATCATCGCCTTCTCCGCCCAACGAGTGGCCCGCTGTGTGTCACCTGCCATTTGATAATGCTCAGCCAGCTTTACGAATGCCGGGATATAATTCAAATTCATGTACGACATCATGTTTTTGCCGACATATTCTTCACTGTACCATTTGCACAGCACGTCATCCAGACGAAACTCTCCTTCAATATTCTTGTGCAAAAAAGCAATATTATCCAATGGACTTTTTGCATAGCGTTCTGCGAGGCCGGTCAAATAGAGTGCATCTTTGAAGGCTTCTTTGAACGGATCATAAACCGTCAATGCAAAGTATATTTTTATGTCAGGATATCGTGTTGTCAAATCAGTGACAAGTGTTGCCAAAAATTTCCCTTTCATATCGGTCGGAATGTCATCGGCGCCAATACCTGCCTGTTGTTTCAATATTTTACCGTCAACTGCATGATCGTGTTCTTTTAATTTTCGCAGCAGATATTTTTCCGATAGTGCCATGCCAATGTTGATGATCGTCACATCCGGTCGAATGCCCTTGACAACCTGCAGCATGCGTGCGGGATAGGTGTCGTTGTCGCCGTTGGTGAACAGAATGGCATCTTTTTCGAGCGACAGGAGGACGTTGTAATTGTAATCGAGCAGAGGTGTGATCGTATCCGCTGTCTTGTATAATGCCTGGTACAGCTCTTCCGCCTTGGCCACATTCCCGTTCAGCTCATGGTGTG
This sequence comes from Candidatus Zhuqueibacterota bacterium, assembly GCA_003854995.1. Lineage (GTDB taxonomy): Bacteria > Zhuqueibacterota > Zhuqueibacteria > Residuimicrobiales > Krinioviventaceae > Kriniovivens. The sequence continues at coordinate 24,752 of RQOI01000162.1, read as the reverse complement.
TGATCATACTGTACAGCGGATCAGGGCGCGCGGGATTCATTTTATAGGCTTTTTCAAAACCGGAAATATCATTGACATCGTGGCTATTCCACGCCCTGAGAAGTGTATATTCATACGAATCCGGAATCGCCCGTTCCATTTCGTCGATGATCTGCGCCAATTTGGCCTGTTTTTCTTTCGAGTCGATATCCTCAAAGCGGGCATAGCGATTAGCATAATAGTAGTTTTCCCAGGCCGCCGCATTTTGTGGATTTGTATCGATTTCTTTCTTCCACAGCTCTGATTGCGTTTTGTACCAGTCGTTGGAATAGTACTCCTGTGTGATGCGATGCACTTTTTGCGGAAAAGCGGGGAAAACAGAGGTGTGCATCAAAAGGATGAGAATGATGAGGATAGATTTTTGCATGACTCGATCTCCATTGATATATTATGTACGTTATCATACAATTGAAAAGGAGAAAGGTTCATGTAATTGCATTGAATAATTTTCGTTCTCTTTTCGCTCTTGCTTGCGAAACCCTGTTTTCGCTGGATGACGAAAGATCAGCTTTTCTTCCTTGAATAGACTATGAATTGAAATGCAGGGTGGTCGACTCGACTTTGGATTTCCCATTTCGTCTTGTCGAATGGCGGGAAAAAGGCGTCTCCGTGATATTCCCCTTTGATTAATGACAAGTACATCTTGTCTGCTACCTCCAGCGCCCACTCATAGATAGTCGCGCCGCCGGCAAAAAAAATGTCCTCTGGATGTCGTTCAGCTTCTTTGAGCGCCTCGTCAATGGACGAAAAGACCGTCGCTCGAGCATACTGTTTATGGCCGCGACTGATGACCAGGTTCCTTTTGCTCGGCAGATCCTTGCTGAATATCTCGTAGGTTTTCCGCCCCATGATGACGGTCTGCGCCGTGATGAGGGAGAGAAAATGACTATATTCTTCCGGCACCCGCCATGGCAGTCTGTTACCCGCTCCGATGACGCGATTGGCGCCCATTGCGGCGATGATGATCTTCATTTTGGGCGATTTTCCAGTTCCTCGATGGTCTTGGGCCAGTCCCCCTTGAGCAATCGGGCGAGACTGCGGTCCGACAAGAGCTTGCCGTCGGTTTGGCAGCGGGGACAGTAATTCGTCTCATTGTCCGCGTAGCGTATGCGCTGCACCGCTGTTCCGCAGACCGGGCAGGATTGCCCGTATTTGCCGTGCACCGCCATGTCGGCTCGAAATGCGGTCACTTTTTTCGGAAATCCACTACCGGTCTCTCGACGCAGGCGCTCGGTCCACTCCTGCAGCTGCGATCGACATGAGTCATATAGCCGGGCGATCTCAGCGTCGCTCAGTTTTTGCGACAGCTTGACAGGAGAGAGCCGGGCATGATGCAATATCTCATCCGAATAGGCGTTGCCGATGCCGTCGAACAGCCGGGGGTCAGTGAGCGCCCGCTTGAGAGTGTGGTTCTCCCCTCGCAATCGTTCGGAGAATTCTCCCAGGGTGGCGACGAGGACGTTCAAGCCGCCGCGATCGAATTCGGCGAGATATTCTTCCCCCCGCACCACATGCAGTGACGCCCGTTTCTTTGTCCCAGCCTCTGTGATGGTCAACGTGCCGTGCGGGAAATCCACGGCAGCCAAACCGATTTTTCGGTTCACCGCTGCGCCTTTTTCATTCCAGTGCAATCGACCTGCAACCATGAGGTGCAGCACGAGATATAATTCATTGGCCAACCGGAAAATGATTCGCTTGCCAATTCGTTGTAGACCTTTGACTTTTAGACCTTCGACTTGGGTGATCGGCGGCTCCACCGTCCGCAAAAAAAAAGGGCTCAGCAGTCGAATGCGCTCGACCGTTTGTCCAGTGATGAATTCGTTCAGTCGCTCAATATAAATCGTGATATCGGGATATTCTGGCACAGTGTCCTCGTCTGTTCTAAAACACTAAAAATGTACGAAATTCTGCTCAAACATCAAGCGCAAATATAAAACTGGAATTTTTTCTGCCGATAATTTTATATTGAATGACGAGAAATTGCTAATATTTGGCTTCAATCCAACACCAAAAGGTACAGACTATTTATTAGCATTAAACATGGAGCCGCAGGATGAGAATAATAACAGATATTTGGAGCTTGTGTGGAATGATGAAAATGATTCAACGGCTTCCCTAATTCAGGTGCCAATACCAGATCCCCATAGCGCCGAGTTATGAGCTAGCTGTATATGTCCGCAACTTCACTCATCTTGCTCAACGGCACAACACGCACATTTTTGTCAACAGGATACTCTTGGTCAACGGGCGCAACAATAAATGTCGAACTGGGTTCGAGTTGCTTAATTGAATTCCAAAAACCCTTGGTTAATTCCGGTGCCTTTGTGGCTTTGCATTCAAATACAAGACGCTTTTTACCTTTTTCTAGTACAAGGTCCAACTCGGTACCGTCACTAGTGCGATAGAATGTCGGATTCCAGCGAGGAAAACTGTGGATGATATTCTCTACAGCTAGGCCCTCCCATGATGCACCGTACAGATGGTGTCCCATCAAATCTTCGAACGATTCCAGGCCAAGCAATGTGTGTAGTATACCGGAATCACGAATATACATCTTTGGCGAGCGTATGAGCCGCTTTTTAAGGTTGCCGAAAAAAGGTGAGAGCAAACGGATCATAAATGTATGTGACAATATATCAAGATAGGCTCGAATTGTCGTATGGCTAACCCCAAGTGATTGTCCTAGATTTGACAGGTTAACAACCTGTCCATGCATGTGTGAACACATTTTCCAGAGTCGTCGCAACGTTTCGGCCGGAATTTGAAATCCAAGTTGTGGAATATCTCGTTCCAAGAATGTTTGAATGAAATTTTCGCGCCAGACAAATGATAGTTCATCTGAGTCGGCAAGGTAGCTTCTTGGGAATCCGCCGCGCAGCCAATACATGTATTTGTCATTCGCCAGACTTTTAACCTCCTCGTACAAAAAGGGTGCTAATTCCACAAAGATGATTCGGCCTGCCAATGATTCGGAAGACTGTCGAATTAAATCTCGGGAGGCTGAACCCAGAATAAGGAACTGTCCGTTTCTCGTATTCTCATCAATAACGCTGCGAAGTGACGTAAAAAGTTCCGGCGTCCGTTGAATTTCATCCAGACAAATGAGATGATTTTTTTGGCGCTCGAAATAGATTTCCGGATTGGTCAATTTCTGCCTTTCTGCAGCTGATTCCAAATCCAGATAAACCGCTCCTTCCCAACTAGCGACAATTTTTTTTGCTAGTGTTGATTTGCCAGCCTGGCGAGGCCCTAATATCGCAACAGCCGGAAATTTCGCCAGATAGGCAATTATCTTTTCTGTTACAGTCCGTTCAACATACTGTTCTGGCATCTTCTTCACCTTTTTGCACTAACATACGAAAAAGCAATCCGATTGTCAACAGTTAACTCTGTAAATTGTTTATCTTTCTTGCAAATTACAGATTAACCGATTTTGTCGCGCAATATTGTAAAAGATGCGGGTATTTCCCCATGATATCGATGTGAATCCGACGCCGGGCCGACAGGACGGGTGGATCGAATCCGAGCTGACCGTGGAATGTCAATCAACTGGTGATCGATAAATGTGATCGTGAGCATTGGATGGGCGACAAAATCTAATGCTCGGTCGCGATGAATTCGGCGAGATTGTAGCCTTGTTCGCGTAGAATATTATGACATGTCTGCAGATCTTCCGGTGCCAGTTCCGGCGTGCGCGCCAATATCCAGCCATATTTTCGTTTCGGATGACCGACGATTGCCCACTGATAGTCCTCGTCCAGGCCGATGATCCAGTAATCACCCCAGAACCAGTTCTTGCCGAGAAAACGCACAAAACTGACCTGCAATTTGGCGTTCGTTTTTGTATCCACCACTCGCGCGACACCTTTGGCAGAGTCTTCTCGCCCATCGGACTCTCGGCAACGGTTGACGACCTGTACCTTTCCGTTTTCTAATAGGGTATACTCGGCTGTGGTGCCTGATGCGCATTTTTTCTGAAAGCTGTTGGGAATTTTGGCGATCTCGTACCAGAGCCCAACATAGCGTTGCAAGTCAACGTGATAGACGGTTTGCATGGGCTCTCCTCCTGCATAGTTGGTAAAAAGGAGCAACACCAAAGTCATGAAAACACTTTTCATTTTTACTCTCCTACACAATTGGCATAAAAGGCCGGCTCAACATGTTAATCACTTAATAATTTATTTTGTATTGTGCAATCGATTTCTTGGACGTAGAAACTTGGCAAACGTTATTGCAGACAAACGAGAGCAAAAGAATATGTTGAATGTTATACGTAACATCTTGATCAGCCTCTGTTGTTTTGGCGGACAATTCGCCTACAGTCAGGTTCCGGTAAATAAAAACAGTCTCATTTCGCCTTGTCCTTCTCTGTTTGTTTTCGCTTCTAAACTGCAGGCGAATCGCCTTGCACCGACTGACGGCGCTCTTATCATTGGCGATAATGCGCCGGATGAGACGATGACGATTGCCGGCGATTATGCGCTCCAGGGCGATCTTGTCATCATCAATCAGGGTGTACTCAACCTTCTGAATGCCGATTTTTCAATCGATGGCGATATTTACATCGCTGGAACCGGGAAATTAATAGCGACCGGCGGCAATTTTGCAGTCGCGCAGGAATATATTTATGAGCACAACATGCAAATCATTGAACAGGGTTCTGCCGCTTTTGCAAATATTGCTTTCACATCCAGCGGCCAATCCTGGTCGATCGGCCTCGCCGGGCAGGCCGTCTATGCGATGAGCGATAGCAAAGTCACGGATGGATTCATCACTGTTGGATTGCTGGATCAAGCCCGCGCCGCCCTGTCGAATTCGCAAACGCCCGGCGAGTTTCTTTGCTTCGGCGATAATGATGTCTCTTTTACGAACTGTAATTTTTTGCTTTTTTGGTTTGTTGCACCGGAATCCAGCCTTGTTGATGTACGACTTCCCCGGGATATTTCAGACAGCCGTTGGAGCTTTCCGGATTCCACCCAAACCGCCCTGGGTATTTCCTATCACCTTTCTCTTGAAAACTGCACGAACGCCATGTGGGGCCTGATCTCCATGACCGGCTCAAATGCCACCTTTCGCAACAGCGATCTTCGCGCCGTTGGGCTGCTCTTTGCCGCTGATGACTCGCTGCAAGTGACTGGCATCACCAACGAATCCTTTCACAATGATGAGGTGATCAACCTGCCGGATCGGACGCTGCACTTGATCGAATCTCAAGTGCAGACCTGGAATTTTTATGTCTCTGCTTTCTCCGATGTCACCATCAGCAATTGCGTCTTTGGTGAAATTCTCACCCAAGGCAACGGCAGAGCTTCTGTTTTAAATTCCATCTGCGACGGCACTGGCGGCTACGTCGGGGCATTTGATCAATCGTTTATGCTGATTTACGGCTCTTATATCAAATCCCAGACAATCGCTCGAAACTCTTCCGTGTTGATCGGCGCGAACGCTTCATTTGTGGGAACGGAGATTAACGCCGACGAAAACGCTGTGATGCTCATCGCCAACACCCAAAGAACGGTTGAACCGAAGGCTTATGCAGCGGCGGTTCTGTTCGAAATTCAACTGCCGCCGGTGTTTGGATCAATCGATAGCGAAATACCGATCTATGGCGCCATGCGCCTTTTGGCCGGCCCCGATAATCACATTCAGTTGACGGGCTATCAGGTCGAGTTCAGCAATGATCCGGATCGTCAACTGTGGCGGCCAACGGATGGGATGCATACGGAACCGGTTCCCGAAGGCCTTCTCGCCACCTGGAACACGACCGGACTCTTGCCGGGCGATTACGGCTTGCGCATCACCTTTTAGCACAGCTATGGCGATTCGACATCAATTGATTCCTATGCCCGCCTGGATGAAAAGACGCGAATTCAAGATGGCGACAATTCCTCCCCGCTGTCATTTTGTCTGAACCGGAATTATCCCAATCCTTTTAATCCGGCGACCGAGATATCATTTCAGACTGCAAGTGTAGCGTGGGTCACTCTTGCTGTGCACAATTCATTGGGCGAAAAGGTCGCGGCGCTCGTGAATGATACGTTGCCGCCGGGCAGACATCGCGTTTTATTTGACGGCAAAGCGCTGCCGGCTGGCGTTTATTTTTATACCTTGAAAGCAGGAGAATTTCAGCAAACTGAGAAATGTCTGTTGATCAAATAATGGTTGCATTGGCAGCAAATTGAAAACTGATTATTCTTTTTATAGCGATTTTGTCCCGATTAAATTTATCCATTTCCTATTATTTTAAAAAAGATATTTTATAGCTTTGCTTTTACAGCCATCAATACAGGTCGCACACAAAATACACTCCGTATTTTCCATTTTATTGAATTCCACCATTAGTTCGACAGGCAGGCTCATCGGACAGTTTTCTGTGCACGTATGGCAGTGAGTACATTGATCCGGCATTGCCTCAAGACGAAGGGAGCGCCAACCGAAAACGTTGCGAATTTTTCGGCCGATGATCATAAAGGGCGCCATCCAGCAGAGATGATGGCAGAATGAACGTCTGCCCACGATGAGTGCGGGAAGCACGATCAGCATCAGGACCATCAGATAGGTGATCAACGCCTGCACAGAATCAATGGAGAGGCCGAATTTCATTTGGTAAAGTGGATTAAGCTGTCGATAGCCGCCGTTTTTTACGGCAAGCAGGATAATCACAGCAATCCACGGCGTCCAAATCAGCCATTTTATGAAATTGCTTTTTGTGATCCTTTTGTTTCGCACCGTGATGAGCGCCTCCTGCGCCCCGCCCGCTGGACAAACCCAGCCGCAGAATGCGCGTCCAAAAATAAGCGCGGAAATAAACTGCAGCGTGAACATGACAAAACTTCCGGTGATCACGCCATTGAGTGTGCCTTCAATGATGAGATAGGGCGAAAAGAAATAAAAAAATGCCGGGAAGAGGAAGAATGAAACGAGTATGATTCCAGTTCTAATTTTTTGTCGTCTTTTTTTCATGATAAAGCTCATTTTCGTTTGCATACGATAATACCAACAGACTGTCTCGTTCATCGCGCAGAGGTCACAAAAGGCTTGCCACTCTGTTTGCACAGCCACTGAACGAGCTGCCGGCCGGAGAGCCTTGCCAGTTTCCCGTTTAGTGGGCATAGGTCGCGGGCGTCGGTACATCCAAGACCTCGACCTGGGAGGCAACGAAAGAAAATAAGAAACTCCCCGAAAACATGAAATACTATTTTGTAAACTTGCCTCTTGAATTGGCTTGAAATGGACAAGCTTTTAGCTCATTGGTAACACTACATTAACCGAATCTTTATTATTCTATAATATTGCTCATTTATATTTAACGCAAATATGGAGCTTGCGTATGATTCGAATTCTTTACAACAATGTTCAGGCGTGGGACAACCAATTGTGTATCAGAATTTCCAGCCTTAACGGATTAAAAATGCTTGACTTGATGATGTACGGTTTATCTCGACTTGGCGACGGCCATTTTTATGCTGTGTTTGGCATTTTGCTATTCATTCTTGATTTTGAACTGGCACTAAAGATAGTCCCGGCCGGATTGATTGCGTTTATCCTCCAAGTCACTATTCACAAAATCGTAAAAACAAGGACCAAACGAAATCGTCCTTTTCGCGCGTTGCCGGGCATCAGCTCACTCATGCCGCCGCCGGATAAATTCAGTTTTCCTTCGGGACATACGGCTGCAGCATTTTTAATGGCTACGCTTTTTGGCACGGCCATACCAATTCTATTCATTCCATTCGTTATCATTGCCGCGCTTATTGGCTTTTCTCGGATTTACAATGGACTACATTTCCCCAGCGATGTGCTGGCTGGCATGGCGCTGGGCATCGCATGTGCAAAGATAGGACTAGCAATCGCGGCATAAGGAGCAGATATGAGGGTTGCACTTTTTACTGAAAGCTTGCCCCCAAACACCGATGGGGTTGTCAAGACGTTGTCAAAACTGGTCGGCACGATGCAGGAACAACATGTCGATTTTCACTTTTTTTCCCCGGTCAAGCCGGATGAATCCTATGACTGGACCCGGCATGTGACCAAGGTAAAGTCTGTGCCGTTTTTTCTCTATTCATATTACCAAATGGGGGTGCCTTTTTTTGAAGGTATTTCTCGGCAATTAAAAGATTTTCGACCGGATATCGTGCATCTCTGCTCACCGACGTTGATAAGTCTTTATGGTCTCAACTATGCACAGCGTAAAAAATTGCCCGTTGTTACGAGCTATCACACCCATTTTATCGATTATTTTTCCTATTTCAACTTGGATTGGCTCGAGCCCACAGGCTGGGCCTATTTGAACTGGTTTCACAACAAATGTGACATGACCTATGCACCATCCCCCAGCGCGAAACAAGAGCTGCACAAACAAGGCATTCGTAATGTTGATCTCTGGCAGCGCGGCATCGAGCTGGATCTTTTTTCACCTCATTTGAGGGATAATGAACTACGTCGCTCGATCGGCGCAGAAGACCAGCCGATCTTGCTTTTTGTCGGTCGCTTGATCAATCACAAAGACTTGAGCATTCTCGCCGATGCTGATAAAATCCTCAAAGCGCGCGGTCATGATTATAGAATCGTTCTGCTCGGCGACGGCCCAATGCGTCCGGAACTTGAGGAAATTTTACCTGGTGCCTATATGCCAGGTTTTGTCCATGGCGAAGCTTTGGCCCGCTGGTATGCCAGCGCAGACATATTTGCATTCCCTTCCACCACGGAAACTTTTGGCAATGTTATCCTTGAATCCTTTGCTTCGGGCATCCCGGCTGTTGGTGTAATGGCCGGTGGTGTTGGCGATATCATTAGCCATGACCATGATGGTTTACTCGCCAAACCCAAAGATGCTGAAGATTTTGCATTCCAGTTGGAACGCTTGCTCGTCAATCCGGATCACGCAAAAAAACTCGGGCGGCAGGCTCGCATCACAGCCCGGCAATATTGTTGGAAAAAGATCAATTCTCGATTGCTGGATGACTATCGCATGTTTATTGAGCGTTCCAAGTATGAACATATGAAACCTGCTTTGGCGATATAGTATTTCTTGGAATCGAGGAAAAATTGAATAATACTATCTCCCGAATTGACCTTCACGTCCATACTTTTCATTCACGAACGGCAGGCAACTGGATTTTAGATCAACTCCAGATGTATGAGTGCTATACCGAACCAATGGACGTATATAAAATCGCGACATCACGGGGAATGGATTTTGTAACTATCACCGATCATGATGTGATTTCCGGCGCGCTGGAAATTGCGCATATGCCAAACTTTTTCATCAGCGAAGAAGTCTCTGCATTTTTCCCGCACGACAAAGCCAAAGTGCACATACTTGTTTTTAATATCAACGAAGCGCAACACGATGACATTCAGCGCCTTCGATTCAATATCTACGATTTGATCCCCTATTTGAATCAACAAAATATCGTACATGCTCTGGCGCATCCTTTCTTTGAGATGGGACCGAGGCTGACCATCGATCATATCGAACAGATGTTGTTGATGTTTAAAATATTTGAAGTCAAAAACGGTGGCAAAAATATCTATCCTGAGGATCTGTTTGAACAGATATGCACACATTTGACACCTGAAAAAATATGGAAACTCGCGGACAGGCACAACAGGAATCCCATTGGCGAAGAGCCATGGAAGAAAAGTTTTATCGGTGGTTCGGATGATCACGGCGGCATCATGATCTCTTCGCCACATACGGTTACGGACAAAGCTCATACAGTAGACGAAATACTTGCACATATCACAGCCGGAAAAAGCCGAACTGAAGGAGGAGGAGGTTCGCCTCTATCTGTGGCGCACGGTGCGCTTGCTGTTGGCTACAAATACTCGAAGACAAAAAAGAAATCCTTTGATCTGTTTAAAAATCAACTTGCATGGTTGCTGCTCGACAATGTTTTTGAAGAGACAAAAACTCACGGACTTTATTCGCTAGGCCTGGCATATACAAAGGATAAAATTAAAAGGACATTCTCGCTGACCACAAAAAAAGGTTCAAAGGCCGTTCAGAAAGAAATTGCCAGATATGTGAAAAAGGATAAAATACTTTTAGAATTTCTAATGGGACGAGCGCCATTTGATCATGACACCGGTATCCGCTTTTTTAATATGGCCAATGATATTGTCAACCATCACCTCATCACCATATTGAACGACGCCCAAAAACATAACAGTCCGATGCGACTGCTGAAGAACTGCGCCATATTAAAAAATATTTTGCCCTTGACAGTCCCCTATCTGGTTGGATTCAAGACTGAAACCGCTGACCGCAAACTGATGCGGGAATGCGCTGAACAGTTTTTGCCCAAATCACTGCAAATCCCCCATAAAGTTGCCATTTTCTCAGATAGTTCGCCAGGCCAATTATTGGAACGGGATGAAATGAATGATCTTTTGCACGATGAACTGGCTCAAGGTTATCGAACTGTCTATTTTACAGTTGCTGATAATAACTCGCAAAAGGGCGATTTTTTTGGTTATAAATCACTGATCGTGCTAAAAAATTCGCCGCATTACGGCTTGCCACCTGCCATGCGCATCGCATACGACTTTTTCCAAGAGGCCTGTGATATCATTTTTATCGATACACTTGGGCCGATGGGCATCCTTGGTATGTTAATCGGCAAACTATTGCAGATTCCAATTATATCGACCTATCATGAAACCGAAGTAAATGCACTGGCAAAGTCCGGTGGAGAAACCAGCAAGTTTTTCAAAAAATTCATTTCAGTATTCTATTCCCAGGTCGATGAGGTTCGTCTGCTCGATATGCCATCGACAATGGAATATGAAATCCTAGCAAAATCCAAAACCGATGTACGCATTCTCGGCAATACCATTCTCATTGATGCGCCGGAATTTCAGATATATCCGGAGACAGAGATATATTAAAGCAAAGTGACGAATGACAGTTGCACCACAGCTCATTCGCACAGCTTGTGACTCTGAATCTTTGTATATGTATTTATCGCGGACATGCTCTTATCTCCCATGAAGAAAATATTGAATACGACCATCGAAAATATCAAAAACGGCAATTATTCCAACGTTAAAAAAACTCTCTATATAGGCCTTGTCATAATTGTCACGGGTTTGATCGGAAATATTATATTATCACTCCTAACGACCGATCGCTCCATCTTTGAAACTCCGCACCATTTCAAGTCGGCTTATCTGTTTATCGCAGCATGCCTGGCGCTTGTACCATGGATCACAAACACGCTGCGGGTCTTGATTTGGACGCGATTTCTCGGCTATCGGATTTCATTCGCCCATTTGCTGCGAATCACCATCGGCACAGAGCTTGGATCTGCCTTGAGCCCAACAGCCATTGGAGGTGGCTATGTCAAAGCTGGTATGCTCATGCACAAGGGATTGACCGTCGGCAAGGCAACATCGCTCCTCACCCTCGGTTCCATGGAGAACGGGCTCTTTTTTCTTCTTGCCCTGCCCACGGCTGTCTATCTTGCACAATGTTGGGATTTGCCGATGATCCAGCAAATCATGGAGCGATTCCAACAGAACATGTTGACCGCTCTTTTAATTGTATTAGCCATCCTCATTCAAAGAGAAAAAACAGACGGGCGCTGTGGCCTGTTCACTCTAACAACACAAGATAGGACAACAGGATATGAAATTAATGATCGATATTCTATTTTGGATGTTTATCAGCAGCCTATTATTTTACATATTAGCCTATGTCCTCAACTGGATCAGTTACAAATATTTAAAGAATAGAATACTGACAAGACAGCAGTGGGATTTAAATATCTGTTGCGGCACAACGGACGGTGGCGGCATTAATGCTGATATTGTCAAACACAAAGAACTGCCTAATTTTGTCCTCGTGCAGGATATCTATAACCTTCCATTTAAGCAAAAGCAATTTGAGCACGTTTTATGCTCTCATACAATCGAACATGTGGATTTTCCAATTCGTTTTCATCGAGAATTACGCCGCGTCGGGAAACAGATCACCTATGTCATCCCCCCGCTGTGGGACATCACCGCTGCATTTAATCTGCTCGAGCACAAGCATATTTTTCTGGCCATGCGAACAGAATATAAAAAATTACCCAAATTTATCCGTATGCCGTTTGTCAATACAATTCATTCGCTCTTGGGGCAAAAGATCAAAGCATAGCAAAAATCTCGAGACTCTTTTGCGGAAGGTTTGTCATTTTGTTGAGAATGCATCTCCGATTACCCATTTTAAAGGCAAAATAGATGGAAATAATGCAGGTAACGTGTTTCAAATGGGATGGTCGTGACTATAGTATCGAGATCCCATCAAGTCATCTATTCGGCATGTCTGCTGAGAATTTCAAGTTGGCTAAAGAGGATTATCAAGATTTCAGCGGAGCCTACCTTTTTTCGCTTTTGGATGAAAACATGAAAGCTGTCGATTTCTTTACATCACATTGGAAATGGGCGGTTTAATAGTCTGATTGATCAAGTCTGTCGTTTCTAACACCTTTTCCCAAGCAGCTGCGGAAATACTACCGTCGATATGAATGGCAAAAAAACAAAGGAAATAACTTTAGCTCTCTCCTTTGTTTCATCTTGAAAATTTCTGCTTCAAACTCTTCAACATCCGCGTCGATAACCGCTTCTCCTTCCAGGCTTGAACCGTGATTGTCGAGAAAATTATTGACATAATTCTCCGATGTAACGGTCGATGGAAATGGATATTGGAGATACTTGGCGGTTGATATACGCTCCACGCTTCGATATGAGTTCCTTTGAAGGCATCTTTGCGATCACTATAAATTTATCAAAAATTAACATTAATTTAATGACCAGATTTTAGAAAAAGCGTATTTAGTCAAGTTTTATAACTATCAAATCTTTGATTAGCGGCCTACTAAAATATGGAGAACTGCATGACATTGCGCCAGAATGCAAATCGAGATTTTCTACAAACGGTTCTGGGAAAAGAGACCTTCATCATCGCTGAAATTGGTATCAATCACAACGGTTCTTTGGCGTTGGCGAAACTGATGATCGAGGCGGCAGCGAAAGCGGGATGTCACGCTGTCAAGTTTCAAAAACGCACACCTGAATTATGTGTGCCAAGAGATCAATGGTATGTCAGACGAGCTACACCGTGGGGAGAAATGACATACATTGATTACCGCTAACGAGTGGAGTTTGATTTTGCCGAATATGCCGAGATCGACGAATACTGTAAAAGACGAAACATTTTATGGTTTGCATCTTGTTGGGATGTCCCGTCGGTTGAATTTATGAATCAGTTTGATCCTCCTATGCATAAAGCTCCTTCGGCTATGCTGACAAATTATGAGCTTTTACGATCGATGAAAAGTGCCGGCAAACCGCTCATCCTTTCAACAGGCATGTCGACCATGGCAGAAATTGAATCCGCCGTCAATCTGATCGGCGAAAAGAGACTATTGTTGGCGCACACCACCTCCAGCTATCCTTGTGCGCTCGACGAGCTTCGACGATTAGTCCCTATTCAAAACAGTGGCACATCAGCGCAAAAAATTGCCGAGATAACCAAGAATCATCTTGACGAACGGTATCCTGATTTCCAGGTTTGCCACCAAGCTTTTTATCCATCTTGTAAGGAAAAAGAATATGTCTGACATCAAGCTCGATTTTCCCGGCATTCAGGTTCATCTCACAAAGCATGAAATTGAACAAATTGTTGATGCCATCATCTCAGCGAAAACGCTGACAATGGGGCCGCGACTCGAAGCATTTGAAGATGACTTTGCCCGCTATCTAGGCAGCAAATATGCCTTTGGGATTGCGAATGGGACTGCTGCTTTGGAATTGGCCGGTCAGATACTCAACGTCAAACAGGGTGACGAGGTTATATTGCCGGCTCACACTTTTACGGCCACGGCACTGCCGTTTTTGCGGAGAAATGCAAAGTTGGTATTTGCCGATATCGATCCAAAAACCTTTGTAATGGATGTCAACGATGTTCGCCGTAAAATCACCAAACATACCCGCGTTGTCGTGCCGGTTCATTTGTACGGATTGCCGGTGAATATGCTCGACCTTGTCAGATTGGCGAATGAGTACGGTCTTTCTATCGTTGAGGATTGTGCCCAATCCCCTGGTGCCTCCTTTAATAATCAAAAGGTTGGAACATTTGGCGATTTTGGCTGCTTCAGCTTTCACAGCCAAAAGAACATCACCACGCTCGGTGAAGGCGGCATGATTGTCACAAATAATGACGAGTACGCTGAAAAAATACTAGGCCTGCGAAAAATTGGCCAGCGCCCGTTCGCTTCGCAGCAAAAATATTGGTTACCGGCAATGTCCAACATCATCGAAGCAGTCCCCGGTGTCGTTCCCAATAATTTTGCTCTCGGCGAGATTCAGGCGCTCGCTGGCAACCTGATATTAAGACGACTTGATAGACAGATTCTGATGCGATATAAAATGTATGAGAAAATTACCAACAGCCTGCTGCATCACAAAGAGCTCGTTTTCCAACATTTTCCAAAAGAATGCCTATCCGCTATTCATTTGCTGCCGGCGCGCTTCAATGGCCAAATATTTTCAAAAACTCGCGACGATCTGATCGAGCTTTTATACGAAAAGCATGGCGGCGAAGGGGCTGTTCGTGAGGTTTGTGATTTGATTCTTAAGATGCATTACCGATGAATCCTATCATAGGTGCATTCACGCTGGCTCTCACCCTCGCCCTCGGCGTAGGCCCCGGTTTGGTGCTGCAAATTGATGCCGGACTCAATCGAGGCTTCAAGGGGGGCGTTTTTCTCGTCCTAGGGCTCCATCTTTGCGATCTCTTTATACTTCTCATTGTGAACTTGATTCTCTTCCCTAGTTCACAAGCAGCACATAATAAATACTTTCGGTATTTTAGGCGGTTTGGTGCTGTGTGGATTTGGATTGCTTTTGTTCTTCAAAAAAATGAATCGAGTCGCAGAATCGCAAAATTTGAGCACATTGGAACGTGCAAAGAGCCTTTTTTTCCTTTTTACTAAAGGCGCCCTCGTAAACATCACAAACCCTACAATTTTTGTGTTCTGGCTGACACTTACTGCCCTCATTACAACACATTATGGTTTTCATACCACAGCATACTGGCAATTTTTTCTGGTACTCTTTGGCACAACACTTGCATTTGATTTGATCAAAGTATATCTTTTTAGCCGCATGCATAATTTTTTGCCGCTTGGCATACACAGTAAAATAAATAGAGCTCTGGGATTCGTACTGCTTTGTATCGGTCTGTTTTTTATCGCCAAGACTCTTGTTCTACTTTGTGGCGGTTGAATGGCAATATTGATTAAATAGTGAGGACTCTATGCGACGCAAAAGGATAAAAAAGACACTGATCATTGGTGGATTCACGATCATATTGCTCATCGTTGCTGCCGCACTCTTGTCTATATGGGCATACGATTATTCGGTGGAAATGGCCCAAAATACGATAATCCCCGAGCCGAAGGGTGCTCTTCCAGTCATAAGGTCGGATTCAACGGGCTGGCCATCGTGGAAGGGAATGAGCCACAACAACCACGCCGCGCCCACCAAAATTATTACAGACTGGTCAAATGGCTTGGAATTGCTGTGGAAGGTTGAATACTTGTGCCGAGGTGAACAGTCCATCACCTGGTCATGCCCTGCTATCAGTGGGAATCATCTCATTGTTCCAGGAAGACATGATTCCACAGATGTCATTTTTTGTCTTGATCCGCAACGCGGTCATCTTCTCTGGTCCTTTCGTTACGATGCTCCGGTGGCCAACTCATCTTTTGGAGAAGGCCCGCGTGCGACACCCACCATTGACGGCGATCTCGTCTATGTGTTGTCACGCGGCGGACAGCTCTTTTGTTTGCGACTACAAGATGGAACAGAGAAATGGCATCGAAACTACCTCGATATGGGCGGTGAAGAACCAAAATGGGGTTTCGCGGCTTCGCCTGTCGTTTATGGCAATAGTCTCGTTGTTCAGGTGGGCGGGCAAGCCCTGGTTTGGGGATTGGATAAACAAACAGGTGAAACGCTGTGGCAATCCGAGCCTGCACCTGATTCCTACTCCACTCCAGCTGTCATTCAGCATCGAGGAGAGACCATTTTGCTGGTCGTTGGAGGACAAGATTTCTTTGCGCTGGATGCAAACACGGGTGCAACTTTGTGGAAAACGCCATGGGCCGTTCAGAATAATATTAACATCTGCACACCCGTGTACTCGCCGCAGCATGGTATCGCAATTATAACTTCATGGTACAATAAAGGAACACAAGCGACGCACATTATTGGCAGGGATAGCGCAGAGATCCTTTGGCATACCAATGCGCTCAATGCACACCAAACCGATCCCATCATTGTCGGAGATTATATATACGGCTTTTCGGGCATGAGCGCTCACAACAATGATGAATTTAAATGCCTCAATATTCACACTGGAGAGGAACAATGGACATCATCCGCCATTGGCAGTGGACAATTCATCTTTGTTGATCCCTTTTTCTTGAGTATCGATATCAAGGGCAACCTCTATCTGCTGCTCCCTTCTCCTGTTGAGTTAACAATTATTACGAGTATAAAAAATCTCGTCAGCACAGATAATGCAAGATTGTGGACAAAGCCGATTATCGCCCAGGGGAATCTCTATCTGCGTTATGCGAATCAGTTGTATTGTTATAGAATTGCCAACACATAGACTACATTTTATCGTGGAGAATAGCTGTTGAACGGATGGACTATGCGAAACAGCATGGACATTTTCTTTTCTCTTTACGTGTTTCACAAGTTTGCTTATTCTATCAACGACGCCCACGTTGTCTTTAAGGTAGGAGTATAAATCTTTTGCTTTTGCATAACCATACTGTTCACAAGGTTCGAGATAGTCTCTCGGATTATATGGAATCATGATGACGGGGCTGGAACTAAAATCCTCTAAAAGAAAACCGCATTCTTCGTTTCTAAATCAGCGGTTGCCCATTCGATCCAATCATCCGTTATTTCCTTGACATTCAGGATGGAAAACCACAAGTTCCTTTGTTTGACAAATTGATGACAATTCTTCAGCGAGGCCTGCAGTACAGCGCGAGGGATATCCATGCCGCTGGGGAAATAGGCCAGATTGACGTCATTCATCATCTGCGTGATGTTCTGATAATCATTCTCCTGCAAACGGCTCATGAGATAAATGCCCAGTCCGACGATGTGGCCATGAATGAATGGGCGTTTGAGTCGCTCTTCCAGCTCGTAAAAGAGAAAATGTTCGGATCCCTCTTCGAACCGCCAGTGGCCAGCCGAATGGGCGATGACATTCATTTCCATATAGCCTTCGACTAGCGCACGGATGCCGGCATCCGTGACCTCGCGAATGTCGCCGACAGTCGTTGACACTTTAGTCAGGATGGCGCACGCGGCTCTGACGATGTCTGCTGAAAAAGGATACTCCGAGCGCCCCTGTTTTTCAGCAAGCTCCCAGTCAAAGCAGGCCGTGTGCATCGACAGCAGGTCGCCGATGCCGGCTATGTTCAGCGCCGTCGGCGCCGTGCGTATGACCTCGTAATCGATGACGAGCGGATCCGGTCTGACCTTGCCGATATAGACAACGCGATGATCTCGGCGCACGCCGGCCGCTTCTGTGACAAAGGCGTCGGTGCTCAGGATGGTCGGGATGGTGACGAGCCGTATCCCCTTCTGCCATGCTATATATTTCGCCGCATCCACTGCCTGGCCGCCGCCGATGCCGACGATCGAATCGCAGGTCGGCAGCTCCTCGATCAGTGAGTCGAGATAAGATTGCTCCATTGATACGATCATGTAGACAGCTGCGGGGGCGCCCCCGATTAAATCCTTTGTCACCTGCCAGGGTCTGTCCATGGTGGTGACCGCAAATCGGCCAATCTCTTTGCCAATATTCTGCATCGCAGCGCGACCAAATCTCGTCGGGATTGCATTCATATGATCATTGATGGCTGCCACTGCTCCTCCGGTCACGGTTTCACCGGTCCCAGACAATCGTCGCCACTGATCGTCCCGGGACCGCTCCTCGATACGACTGCCGATCGAGCCAAGCCTGAAAAGGCTGCTCTTCTCTTGTCTGATTTACCAGAACCAGAACGACGGACTCTGGATTGCGAAAGGCAATAGCGGTGAGCGAATCGGTTGAGCCAAAGTCGCATGCAATTCTCAGCGCACCGGGACGAATGAAGCGGAATTGTCCGAGCAGGTAATAGTCGGCAGTTTTGTACCAGTTCGGATGATCACCATCGGTCTTGATCAGCATCGTCGGTGATAATCGGCTCACGTCATTGTATGGGCCCTGGTTATGATCCCCGGGCGTCTGCGTGCTCATGCTCACCCAGTACACGTAAGATCGCGAGCCGCTGTAAAAATATTGTTGAATATCATATATGCCGCGCACGCCGAACTTGGCCATCTCGCTGAACTGCAGATCAATTTCAGGATGGCGCTGCTGCAGCTTGCGCATGTTCGATGCTGCCGCTCGACTATAAGCATGAAACGCGACGGCATCGACATACTGTTTTTTCCCCATTCGCCCTAGACTGGACAATATTTTGTCCGCTTTTTTCCAGTACTCAAAGTTATGGTCAATGATCCAGAGTCTTGTGTCGATGAGCGGCTGTCGTTGAAATTCTTCATGGATGGCAATGACGAGATCGCGCTCCTGACGCCAATCCAGCCGCATGCCGGGATAGTCCTTCGGCGCAAAGTTGGGCTCGTTTTGCACGGTCATCGCATAAATGGGGATGCCCTGCTCTGCATAGGCTGTGATGAATTTTCGGAAATAGACGGCCAGCTCTTTTTCGTAGCCCTTTTTCAATGTGCCGCCGATGAGAGACGCAGAGGTTTTCATCCATGACGGCGGACTCCAGCAGGAGGCGAAGAATTTGATCTCCTGCGGCGGCTCGCACTCGGCCGCGACCTGCAGAGCCATTTTTAATACTTTGATGATGCCGAGCTCGACATCGTTCTGGATCGAAAATTCGTCGTCCTCCTTTTCCTGATAGCTGTAAAACCCTTGCGGATGATCGGAGACAGCTCGACCATCGGAGAAATCGGATGTGCCGATGGTGATGCGGAACAGGTTCATGCCGATGCCCCTGTGCGGATCGATCAGGGCGCGCAGGATTTCGCAGGCCTGCTCATCTGTCTTGTTTTTGAGGATGGCATGGACGGTGGTCTCCTCCAGCGACGTGCCAATGCCGAGAAGGGACTGGTATGTTTCTTCGACATTCACCCTGAAGATGGCCGCCGATGCATCAGCGGGACGGGCGGGCGCGGAGACGATCTCTGCGGGCGTTAATCGGTAGCGAATCTCGGACGAGTCTGGCGGATCGGTGAACCAGCGCGGATTCTCAGGATAAAGCTCCGAGCTCACCCACATGTGTGCCGTTTGGGCTGACAATCCTGCTGTAAAACAAAATATTAGGCATAGCCCTCGCCGCATGAACGATCCCGTCAGCATGGAATATTTTATTTCAGCGCTCCCTCAATTTTGTACACCCACGCATAATGACACGGATTCGTCGCCGGATTGATCGAGGGTGGTTCGATAGCGAGGCTGCCGTTTTTCGTTGATACCTTCATCTCACTATCGTAGCCAAGCATCGTCACCTTGCCTTTTTTCACGCCGCTGACGATGATGGATTCTGTCGGAAATTCCGTACACAGCGCGTAGAGGTCATTGTCCTTGGCGGTGAAATAGACCTTGGTGTCGGCCGTCACCTTCGGCGTCTTGTCCCATTTGCGGGTGCCATAGATCGCTTCACCATTGACCGCCAGCCAGTCGCCCATATCTCTGAGCCGCTGCTGCATGATCACGGGAATGCGGCCGTCTGCGGTCGGACCGATGTTGAGCAGCAGGTTGCCGCCGCGCGCCACTTTGTTGATGAGAATGTGCACGAGCTCTTCTGAGGTCGAATAGTTTTCCAGGTACTCATTGCGATTATAGCCAAAGGATGTGCCGATGCCGCGGCATTCCTCCCAATAGTGGTCGATCTCCATCTCGCTCGCGTCGCCCGCGTGCACCAGATCATACTCGGTCGTCCAGATGCCGCCATGCACGCCGCGCGTCTCCGTGCCCCAGCGGTCATTGACCACGACCACGTCTTTGACGGCCGATTCGTTGTACAGCCAGGCCAGAAACTCGGTGGCGCGCCACACTTCGCTCGGGTGATCCCATTCGCCGTCTGTCCAGACGATGTCGGGTTGGTAGCGCGTCACCAGATCTTTCATCTGCGGCAACATGTGCTGATCGACATAGAGGCGCACATCGGATCGGTAGAGGGGGTTGAACCATTCATAGAGCGAGTAATAATAGCCCATGTGCAGTCCGGCATTGCGGACAGCACCGATCAGATCGCCGGCCAGATCGCGATTCGGCCCGACATCGACGCTGTTCCAGTTCCAGCTCTCCCTGCTCGGCCACAGACAAAAGCCCTCGTGATGTTTGGACGTCAAGACGACATATTTTGCGCCCGCCTCTTTGAAGATGCGAGCCCACTCGTCGGGCTCGAACATGTCGCAAGTGAAGCCGCTGACAAAATCCTGATAGGCTGCGTCTTTGCCGTAAAACCTGGCATGGATGTCGTTGAACTGCTCATAGCTTTCGCGGCTTGGCTGCGTCAAGCTCCACCAATACCATTCGGCGTATTTTTCGTACACCCCGACATCTTTGGTGGGTCCCCACGCCGGCACCGAGTACAATCCCCAGTGAATGAAAATGCCAAACTTTGCATCCTGAAACCAGGCTGGGATCGGGCGCGCGTCAAGCGATTCCCACGTCGGGTTATAGGATTGAGAAAAAACGTGATCTGTCATGAGCAGGCTGCCTAAAATAAGAGTGAATAAGAGTTTCATTGCCTCTCCATTGCATGTGTATGATGCCTTTTGCGGATTGATATGAAAGATAATAATTATTATGAGATGTGAAAGTAAAAATTGTATTGTCCATCATTTTATGAACAAGTGCCGCGGAATATGTACAGATGAAGGCTTGTTGTAGTTATCCTTTTATTCGATGAAAGGAGACAGCTATGTCAAGATTTCTCATTGAGGTTTCGCATGCCGATGATCAGGAGGAGTGTTTAAAAGTTGTACACGTTTTTTTGAGCAGCGGTTCGCATTTTCTTTCCAATGCGGACTGGGGTTGTCCGGACGGCGAGCATAAAGCGTGGATGATCATTGATGTTGCAAAAAAGGAGGACGCTCTCTCCATTGTTCCGCCTGCTTTCCGCAACCAGGCCAAGATCACTCAGCTCAACAAATTTTCTCTGGACAAGATTGAAAAAGAAATGAGCATGCATCGCGCCAGAGTTTAGTGAGTGCAGCTTGACCTGAAATTCTATCAGATTGCATAAAAAAGCCTCCCATACAGAGAGGCTTGTGGAGGAGGTAATATATCAATACCAGTTCACATTGATGAAACTGAGCCCGACAAAAAAGCTCATGAACAACTGTTTTTGAGGATCTCCCAAGGTTGTTTCTCCGGGCAAACCGAGATAGCTCAATTTGGTCCCGATATTCATTTGCATGGCGCCGACCGGGATGAGCACGCCGGCTTCAGGCGCTATTCCCCAGCGCCATTTTCGGTTTTCTTGTACAACTATGCCCATTTCCGCTCGTTGCCAGGCATAATAGCCGCCGACATGCGCGCCAAGATACGGCTTTATGCCGTTCGGCATCTGATAATAATAGTGCGCCGTCAGCATGCATGGCAGCGTGTTCAGGAATCGATACTGCGTGCTGCTGAAAAAGCCATTTTCGAGTGAAGGGGATTCGCTGCTTCGCCAATAGAATACTTGATGGCCGAGTGATGCACCGAGAGAGACGCTCGGCGAGACGAATTTCCGCGCATCCAGAGCAAATCCCAGCAGGCTGGTGTTGTTGATGTACGGCTTCATCTGCTGACCCGGAACAGCAACATTATAGTTGATGGTTGCCATCCAGTCTTTAGCCTGCGCTGTGCAGGCCAGCGCCAGGATCACGAGCACTCTGTACATTGCTTTTCGCATTTTTCTCCCTTCTCTCAGAGACAACGATTCGGACGGTTGCATTTTTCCTGACCAAGTGCTTGCTGCAATGGGCTCATTCAATATCTGTGCCAATGTTGGATTTTTTGCGGTTGCGCCGGCGGCAAAAAGACGGGCGAGTTTGGGATTTACAAGTATTTAAGTAATTGATATTCAATATGATATGAATATCATGCCGTTTAACGCTGCTGAAGAGGCCGCATCGTTGTGCTGCGCAAAGGCTTTATGATTTCGGATGTGTAAAATGAACGACAAATATTGTATCAGAGCGACACGGTGGCTATTTTGATACAGTTTGCATCTGGGAATTTATTGCTTTGGCCTATCATAGCTTGCAGTGGACTAAATTGACAGCATGGGTTGTATCTCAAAGAGAAAGGGATCAAAGGCCTTCTTTTCCTGCCATGTTTTTTCAAGCGGGCTGGTGACCAACTCGTTTTTCACTATCCCGACCATGACGCCATTGGCGCCCTGTAACGCGACTTTGACGGCGAACGCGCCCATTCGCGTCGCGAACCAGCGATCCATGGCCACGGGTGAACCGCCGCGCTGGATGTGGCTCAGGACGACTGGACGGCAGTTGTAGCCGGTGCGCTTTTCCAACTCCTCTGCCAGACGCGGCGCACCGCCCTCATAGGCCCCTTCAGCGACGACGATGATATAGCTGCCTTTGCCGCGTTCTTTTGACAGCACCATCCGTTCGACGACCTGATCGAGATCACACGGTTTCTCCGGCAAAAGCATCTCCTCGGCGCCGCCCGTTATGCCGACGCCAAGGGCGATGTCACCCGCCTTGCGTCCCATCACCTCGACGACAAAGACGCGGTTGAACGCCTCCGCGGTGTCGCGGATCTTGTCGATCGACTCGAGGGCGGTGTCCAGCGCGGTGAAAAATCCAATGGTGAAATCGGTGCCGCCGCAATCATTGTCGATTGTGCCGGGGAGACCGATGACCTGTCCGTCCCAGTATTTCATCAGCTCGTAGGCCCCGCGCATCGAACCGTTGCCGCCAATGACAAAGAGGACATCAACGCCCAGCTCTTGCAGAACCGTCGCCGCTTGCCGTTGGCCGCTCTCCTGCATAAACCGCTCGCAGCGCGAGCTGCCGAGGATGGTGCCGCCGCGCTGCAGAATGCCGGAGACGCTGCGCGCGTTCATCTCTATAGAGTTGGCGTCCAGAATGCCCTGGTAGCCGTATTTGAATCCGATGACCTCCAATTCATGATAGATGGCCGTGCGCACAATTGCGCGGATGGCGCCGTTCATGCCCGGCGAGTCACCGCCGCTGGTGAGGATGGCGACCTTGTGTGGCGTAGACATGGCTCTCTCCTTATGAGCGTATTTTTCTCCATCTGACAACTGCCCGGCGCTGCTGTTCCAGGAACGATAGCTCCGGGCACCCAAATTTAGCATATTAACTGGTATTTTCAAACCGTTTTGCAGATACGGAATGCTGCGTTAGAGATTCTGACAACGGTGAGCCTGTTGCGGACAAATTTAGATTTATTTTGCTACAGTCTATAAAAAAGATTTGCATATGAGCGAACAGGATCTTACATTATATATGTTTGAGACATATACATGATAGGGAGCAAGATGTCACACAGACATCGTAATCATAACTGTTCGTGTCAGGATGAGCGTCGGCAGCGTTGGGTTGAGCCGTCCATTCTCTACACTTTATGGAGCGGTCCCAAGCACGGTTACGAGATCATGAGCACTTTGCCGGAGCTCGGCTTTGTGCGCGGCAGTGCGGATCCCGGCGCTGTCTACCGAACATTGCGGACAATGGAGGAAAACAATCTGGTGCGGTCGGAGTGGGATACTTCGGGCGCCGGTCCGGCCAAGAGAGTCTATGCTTTGTCTGAGGAAGGGCGTGCGCATCTGATCTGCTGGCTGGATGCCCTGAAAGAACGCCGCGATGCTCTCGATGCTTTCATTCGGCGCATCGAGCGGTTGCAGCCGCAGGCTGTCGAACGAGATACATAAGAACTGCATCATTTTTAAAAAATGTGAAAGGAGATCATCATGCCGCGAGGAGACGGAACTGGACCTGGCGCAGGAGGTCGCGGTCGCGGCCAGGGTCGTGGCGGCGGCGTGCCGGCTGTCAACTGCGTCTGTCCGAAATGCGGTCACGTTCAAGCGCACCAGAGAGGTAAGCCCTGCACCCAGACGCTCTGCCCGCAGTGCGGCGCCATGATGGTGCGGCAGTAGTGGCGTTTTGAATTGTGCGCGCATTACGGTGATGCGGAGACCTATGAAAAAATTATTTCTGATGGCTTTTTGGGGGATTGTCGTGGCATCGCTCGCTGACTATGGTGTACTCGCACAAAGTTACCGTGACAGCTGGCAGCAGCCGAAAAAAATAATGGACGCGGTCGGCATTGTGCCTGGCATGGTCATCGGCGAGGCCGGCGCCGGCACTGGGTATTTCACCTTTTTTCTCAAGGACAGAGTGGGGGAGAGCGGGAAAATCTATGCCAATGATATTCTGCAGCGTCAGCTTGATGCCATCACTGCCAGGTGCGAGAGGGACAGCATCGACAATATCGTCACCATCCTGGGCGAGATCGACGATCCGCGCTTTCCTCGCGGCGAGCTCGACATGGTGATCATGATGTTAGCCTTTCACGAGTTCACCCAGCCGGTCGAGTGGATGAAAAATGTCATTCCGAGTTTGAAACCAGATGCCAG
>RQOI01000161.1 GCA_003854995.1 Candidatus Zhuqueibacterota bacterium | reverse complement strand
CTGATAATAGTGCTCATAAACTCGTTCGGCCTGCTGACGCACGATTCGCGCGACAATGTTCGCCGTGCCACTGGAATAGGACCAGACCGAATCCGGCACATGGGCGAGCGTCTTGCCGGCAGCATAGGCGGCAAAATCTCCCGATTTGTAGAGCATATTCGTGGCATCGTAAAGCGGCGCATAGTTCTCCTGGAAGGCCATTCCGCTGCTCATGCGCAGCAGCTGATCGAGGGTGATGTCATGTCGCGGATCGCCCGGCGCCCACTCGCTCACCGGCCGATCGGTGAGGGACAGCCACCCTTTTTGCACCTGCACACCGACCAGGGCATTGGTGACACTCTTGGCCATCGACCATCCCTGCAGGGGCTGATCCTGGTTCAGGCCTCCCGCATAGCGCTCGGCGATGAGATGGCCGTCATAGACCACCAACACGGCCTGTGTGTTACGTCCAACATCCTCATTGGGTTCGAAAAAGGCAGCGTTGAGGGCCACAGACAGCTGTTGGGGATCTATGCCGTACAAGGCGGCATCTTCAGCCGGCCCGTCGTCTAATGGCCACGGTTCTGCTGAGAGAGTCACTACTTCATCCGGCCTGTCGTGTTGGAAAAAGGTTTGCAGACGCAGCTCGTTCACCGTTGCGTCGCGAGCCAGCGTGCAGCCGCACTCGCGACGATAGATGGCCGTATCGCGTTTCCCCAAAGCTGACGCGGTGACGAGGCCGTTTTCGCGATCCACCTCCCAGCGGATGATGTGAGCCAATGGATTAATCGGTTTGATCTCTTTGAACACGACGTCAGGATCGCGCTCGGCGACAAAGGCCGCGGTGCACAAATATTTCGCCACGTATCCCGTGCCCACGGGCACGGCTTTATACAGATACCAGCCGATCAACGCCAGGATCAGGACGAGAAGAATGGTGAGGGCGCAGGCGAAAATTTTTAACACTTTCATTGATTTCCTCCGTTGTTCAAGATGCTCTGTGTCGCGCAATGAATAATCATTGGTTTTCGAAATCTTGCAGGTTTTTCAAAAGCAGAAAGGAACACAAGATCGCAACCAGGTTGATCGCGGGAACGATGAACACCGCCGGCATCACATTCACACCGTTCAATGCCATGGCGATGATTTTTGCCGTGAGCGCGGTCATGAGAATGGCGAGAAAAATGACGTATGTCGGCGCCAATAAATATCCGAGAGGTCGTTTCTTCAGAAATAATATCGCCGAGACGCACGCGGCCGGCAGCAGTAAACCCAGATCGAATCCTTGTACGATCAACGTCGTATAGTGCTGAACAGCCTCCGGATAGATGGCGCCCAGCAACGGCGGCACGATGACGCTGAGCCACAAAAGCCCTATCGCGGCGGTATTGAACAGGAGAAAACCGGCGACAAATTTGACCGGCGTTCGTCTGCTGAAGGCGGCCGGCAGGCGGTCGATATCAAATGAGAGCGCGGTCAAGATGAACGTAAAAAACGACAGCGCCAGCAGACTCACATAGGCTAAAAACAGGATGTTGTACATGGCCATGGCGGTGTAGAAAAGAAAAGTGACCAGAAAATAACCGCTTGTCCCCGCCAGCAGCAACCGACTTTTAAGCGATCCTTTGCGCGCACGAGCCAGCGAAATCAGGAGCAAAGGAATGCCGATGAACAACGTCACAACATCCTGCGCGATTCCCTGTATGGCGACATCCGCGGACATATGCTGATAGATGCCCTTGCCATAGATGGTCACAGTTTGACCGCGAATCGATTTGTAGTCAAATTCGCCCGGGCCTCCCTTTGAAAGAATGCCGGTCAGCGTCGTCAATGCCGCGAGCACGACCATGGCGAAAACGAGAATAGTGATTGTCCTTTTGAACTTCATACTGCCACCTCAGATTATTTGAATTTAATGCCAGATACGCATAGTCCGGAAAAAAGCATTCCATGATCATTATACAAAATTTTTCCCCAAAAAACATCTGCAACCGGCCATTTATTCATGCGGTGTGGAAATTTTCCTACAATTTGTCACGCTGTTTTCTTACTTTAGCATGACAAAACTCCTGACAAATGAAAAGTAAATAGAGGTGACATCACATGATTAAATCAGCAATCATCTGGCCTCGAAAAGTAATGTTTTGCTGTCTTGGCATCACTCTTATATCTTTTGCAGTTCCTGCCCAGGCAGCAGATTGGCCTCACTATCTCGGCCCTACCTTTAATTTCAAATCCGAGCGCACGAGCTTTGACGCGACTTCGGCCAACCGACTTTGGCAGACCGAGCTCGAGACGGGCATGTGTTCAGTGACGATCGTCAATGGCCTGCTGTACACCATGGGCAACGATGGTACAAAAGAAAATGAGGATAGGGCGAAGGATATCGTTTACTGTCTGGATGCGGGCACAGGCGCTATCAAATGGACCTTTGCCTATCCCTGCGACCTCGAGCCGCGCCTGCACCCCGGCGGCCCGAGCTCGACGCCGACGGTGCACAATGGCAAAGTGTACACCTGCAGCAAATTCGGCCATCTCCATTGTCTGGATGCTGTGACCGGCGCCAAGATATGGGAGTTCAGTGCGGAGAAATTCAAGCCTGGCGGCGCCTGGTGGGGCTTTGCCGGGTCACCGACGGTGATGGGCGATGTCGTCATCTATAATATCGGCGAGCGCGGCCTGGCTCTCAATAAAAACAGCGGCCAAGTCGTCTGGCAGAGTGATGAGCCGGTCGTTGCCTATGCTACACCGTGGCCGCTGCCTTCAGGACTCTTCAGCAAGCCGGCCATTGGCCTGTTGACGAATGCGGCATTTCTCGTCATCGATCCGGCTACTGGCAAAGATATCGCGACCTATGACAAGTCGTGGGAAGAAAAATCCAACTGCAACGCGGTGACACCCTATGCGATCGACGGCAAAATTTATCTCGTGCACAGCGCGCACGGGATGGCTCGACTGTCGATTGACGGCACAACTTTGCAGCAGGATTGGCTGTCCGAGGAGGCGAAATATCCGAACGAGTGGTTCGCCTTTGGCACGCATGTGATACACGGGGATGATATTTATTTTCTGACAAAAGACCGCAGAGATGAAGGCACCGGCCTGGCGCGCATCGATGCCAAGACCGGCGCGCGCCTGTCGTTTTCTGATCAATATCTCTTCGGCAATCTCATCGGCGTGGGCGACAAGCTGATCATGCTGGCTGAGGACGGCGAATTGATCTGGGGCGATCTCGGCGAGGGTGAATTCGTGGAAACCTTTCGTCAAAAAATCCTAGACGGTCTTTGTTGGGCGAATCCGGTTCTGCTGGGGGACAGACTCTATGCGCGCACTGCCGAGGGGATTGTCGTCTGTCTGCTGCTCAAGTGAAGCCTGGATGCACGCGTGCGGCGGCCTTGAAGGGCATCGGTCGAAAGGGCATTCGAAGGCTATCCCTCGTCAGCTGATTGACCGCTCTATAGCCCCCCTGATGGATGCGCCCGCCACTTCACCCGACGCGTCCGTTGCAGGTCGCTTACTTTAGCAAATCAACCATGAACGATTTCAAGTCGCGCGATTCAATTATTGTCTTGTTCTGTTTTTGCAGCTCTTTGATATAAAGCATCACCAGGTGCGTCAATACGGCGCCCGGCCTGGGGTAGGCAGCTACAATGTAATGCGGCGCCGGCTCCGCTTCTCCCTCTTCACGCTCCCATTCCGCCCTGAGGTTGTCCGGAGAGATGAGTGAATTTCCATGCTGAAATATGACCGCGTCCATTTTTTTATAGACTTGTTTGCTCTCCCTGGTCAGGCCGTAGTAATCTAAAAGCTGGGCAAAGACATAATTGGACGTCGTATAGACGTCCTGCCCCTGCTCCGATTCTACGGCTT
>RQOI01000160.1 GCA_003854995.1 Candidatus Zhuqueibacterota bacterium | reverse complement strand
TCCTATTGCCGCCAGTGCCAGGATGCCTTTTGCGTGGCCGCCTGTCCGAAAGAAGCCCTGGAAAGAGGAGCGAATGGCGTCATCATCCGTCACAACATGCGCTGCGTCGGCTGTAAAAGCTGCGCCCTGGCGTGTCCCTTTGGCACGATCTTTCCCGAGGTGATGAACTATGTGTCGGCGAAATGCGATTATTGTTTGAATCAACTTGAAGATGATCCCGATTACCAGCCTCTCTGCGTCAGGACCGCCCCGGCTGAAGCATTTCAGATGATCGATATAGAGGAACAGCCGGGCCAGCACATCTTTTTCGTCGGCGAGCACATAGCCGTCAAAAGCCCGAGCTGGCTGCAAAAGGAGGGCAAGCGATGAGACCAGAATATCTGTTTTATCTGCTGGTTTTTCCGGGACTGCTGTTCACCGGCATGCTGGGACTCGTTGTCGGCTGGGTGGATCGAAAGGTGTCAGCGCGATTTCAGTTCCGCGTCGGCCCGCCGTTTTTGCAAAATTTCAACGATTTTTTCAAATTGCTCGGCAAAGAGACCATCATCACCAAAGAGGCGGTGGCCTCACTGTTCATCTCTGCGCCCTTCATTGCCTTTGCCATGATCGTCCTCGTCTCGGCGATGATCGGCACAGCGATGTTTTTCGGCTCGAGCTTTGGCGGCGACATTCTGGTCGTCATGTACTTGCTCATGCTCTATTCGGTGATGATCATTCTCGGCGGCGCCTCGACCGGCAATGTTTACGCGAGCATGGGCGCTGGTCGCGAAATCAAGCTCCTCATCGCTGATGAGCTCGCTTTCATCCTGGTCTGTCTTGTTGCCGTCGTCAAATCCGGCTATACCTTAAAGTTGCATGAGATCATCTCTTTTCAAAATGATAACGGCGCCTTTATTGGCTCTGCGTCGGGCATCATCGCGTTCGTCGTCGGCATCCTCTGCATTCAGGCTAAAATGACCCTGCCGCCGTTCCATATCCCGGAAGCCGAGACAGAACTCGTCGAAGGCCCGCTCATGGAATACAGCGGTCCGCCGCTGGCCTTTTGGAAATTGAGCCATTTGATGATGTGGGTGACCTTTCCATTCCTGCTCATTCTGCTGTTTTGGGGTGGATTCACACTCAGTGGTCTGGGCATTTTATGGGCTATTTTGAAATATTTATTGATTGTGGTGGTGATGATCATCATCAAAAACACCAATCCACGTGTCAGGATTGATACAGCTCTGAATTTTTTCTGGAAATACGCGGCGCCGCTGGCGCTGATCGCGCTCATACTTGCGGTGCTCGGAGCGTAACTTGATTTTGAACAACAACAAGATCTCACGCAAAGCCGCCAAGGCGCAGAGAATACGCAAAGACAAATTAATGACTTTGATTTCTTTGCGGCTTTGCGTGATTTATTTTGTATCAATCTTTTCTCGGAATAGGAGCTTTTATGGGATGGTACCACAAACGCCTCGCCAAGTCGATTTGGGTGTTTCACGTCAGTGCCTCGCCGTGCAATAACTGCGATATTGAGATCCTCGATTTACTGACACCGCGTTATGATGTGGAACGATTCGGCATCAAACTGGTCGGCTCCATTCGGCATGCTGATGTCCTTTTGGTGTCCGGCATTTTCAATCAGAAAGTGGGGCCGAGGGTGCAACAAATTTATGCACAGGCGCCAAAACCCTGCTTTGTCGTGGGCATCGGCACCTGTCCAGCTTCCGGTTGTTGTTTTAAGGATAGTTATAACATTTCCAAGAATATCAAAGATATCATCCCGATCGATCTCTACATTCCCGGCTGTCCACCCAAACCGGAGAATATGATCGAAGGTATTGTCAAACTGGTGGAGGTGCTCAATGGCAAAGAATGATTTTTTTACTGTCATGGGCGGCAAGATCGGCAAGGTCGTCGAAAAAAAGTTGCGATATTACTTTGTAGTCAGGAATGAAGACTTGCATGAGGTGGCAAGCTATCTGTTCAACAATATGGGATGCCGGCTCAGTACCGCCACGGCGACAGAAGTTTACCGCGGCATCGAGGTGCTCTACCATTTTTCGCACGACAAAACAGGCACCTATTATTGTCCTCGGATTCTCATCACCGATAAAGAGAGCCCGCAGATGAACTCCATCACCCCCATTGTCCGCGGCGCCGAATGGATCGAACGCGAAATGGCCGAGATGTTCGGCATCGATTTCATCGGCCATCCGCGAAAAGAGCCGCTGCTGACGCGAAATAATCCCACTGTTGAAAAACTGCCGCTTCGCTTGAGGAGGGTGTCATGAGTACGGTGAATAATATTCCGATTGGACCATTCCACCCGTTGCTGGAAGAAGCAGAGTACTTTAACATCGTCGTCGACGGCGAAACGGTCGTTGACATCGATATGGACATCGGCTGGATGCATCGCGGCCATGAATTCATCTCAGAACAAAAGTCATTCACGCAATCCATTTATCTGGTCGAGCGCATCTGCGGCATCTGCTCCACGTCGCATCCGCTGGCGTGCGTGCATGCATTTGAAGATATAGACAATATCGACATTCCGGAACGCGCCGCCTATATCCGCACCCTCGTCGGTGAGCTGGAACGCATTCACAGCCATTTGCTCTGGTTCGGTCTGGCCGGCCATTTCATCGGCTACGACACGGTCTGGATGTGGGCCTGGAAATATCGCGAACCGATTCTGCAAATGTTCGAGATCATCTCCGGCAATCGCAACCATTACGGCATGATGCGCATCGGCGGCGTGGCCAAGGATGTCGATCCCGCGCGCATTCCCGAAATGATGAAGATACTCGATATGGTAGATGACAAAATGAATATGATCATCAAGGTCGCTCAAGATGATCCGGTGCTGCGGTCGCGACTCAAAGGTGTTGGCGTTCTGTCGCACAAAGATGCGGTCGATTTCTGCGCCGTTGGGCCGACGGCGCGCGCGTCGGGCGTTAAGATCGATGTTCGGCAGGATGAGCCGAATGACGCTTATGGTCTGGTCGATTTCAGTGTACCGGTGCTGACGAATGGCGATGTGTATGATAAATTTGTCATACGGGCGCTGGAGATCATTGAATCGACCAAGATCTGCCGACAATGTCTTGAAAAGCTGAAAACAGTCAAGGGGCCGATTCTCAACAATGTCAAGAATATCTCCGCCGGCGAAGGGATTGGCCGCTATGAAGCGCCGCGCGGCGAGGTGTTT
>RQOI01000159.1 GCA_003854995.1 Candidatus Zhuqueibacterota bacterium | reverse complement strand
TGTCCGGCGGCTGGCTCGCGGCGCTGATCCTGCTCATCCGTATGCTGGCGCACAAGCAGACGCCGCATCCGCTCGACTATCTGCTGGTAGCAGCGCTCTGGCTGCCGATCGAGATCGGGCTGATGCGCGGCGTGAGCATACCGCCGGCGCAGGGACTGGTCAATCCGCTCGAACTCATCGGCCTCGTCGGTCTCATCTATGGCTATCTCGTGATACGCGAATTTGACATCGGTTTCACCTATCGCCTCTCTGGCGAAGACTATCGCGTCGTCGTACTCGATTTCATCGTCTTTTTTCTCATCGCCATCATCGTCGGCATGCTCACCGGCTTTCTCACCATCGCCAAGCACATGCCACCCCTCTCCGATCTGCTCATTCGTCTCGCGGCGATTTTCTTTTTCATCGCCCTGCCCGAAGAGCTGCTCTTTCGCGGCGTCATCTACAAACTGCTGGAAAAGCAGTTCAAAGGGAAGCATCGGGTCCGGACGGCGATGATCGTGTCATCTGTGATCTTTGGTCTGGCGCACAGCAACAATCGAGTCGCGCCCTTTCTCACCCTCGAGATCGGCGGACGGGCATTGGATATCCCGTGGGTTTATGTGCTGCTGGCGACCATCGCCGGATTTTTCTACTGCTTTGTCTTCATTCGCACCAAAAAAATAACCGCGGCCGCGGCCATCCATCTGCTGGTGGATTGGGCGTGGTATGCATTTTTTGATTAGCTGGAATTTGCCAGGCATCTTCGAGGTGCCTGGCAAGTGGCCAGCAAGTTTTTAATCAAATAAAGGCACTATGGAAAACATCATTAAAGGCACGCGTCCGAAAATCATGCTCTGGGGCATCGGTTCCTATGCGGGTTCGGCCATGCGAACGCTATCAGAAGACGGCGCTGATGTCTGCTGCTACCTCACGCGCCACTACGGCGACTATGGTCCGTCGCTCTATGGCGAGACCTATCATTTCAAAGACTTTCCCAA
The DNA here is from genome assembly GCA_003854995.1 of Candidatus Zhuqueibacterota bacterium. Taxonomy (GTDB): domain Bacteria; phylum Zhuqueibacterota; class Zhuqueibacteria; order Residuimicrobiales; family Krinioviventaceae; genus Kriniovivens. The sequence continues at coordinate 4,756 of RQOI01000159.1, read as the reverse complement.
TCCCTGTCCCCTGATCAGAGAGAGAGAGATCGATCTCGTCATCCCCATGTCTATCAACTGGCACGAAGCAGAGTGGAAGGACGAGTTCATCGACATGGATGTCCCCATTCTGTCGCCGGTCGGCGCCGCGATGAAGTTGGAGCGCGATCGCGATTTTGGCCGCATGTTGGCGGCAAAGCATGGCGTGCCGGTCCCGACCGGCCATGTGGCGAAGAATCGCATCGAAGCGCTGGAGTATGTGCACGCCCATCCGGGCGCCTATGTGATCAAAAATCCGCTCTGCGCACCCGGCTCGCCGGTGCACACGATCGTCACCGAGACAGTGGAGGACACGCTGGCCTGGCTGGAGCAGGTGAATTATGCCGAAGGCGTCTTTTTGCAGGAGTATATGGGCCGCCGTGAGGCGGGCCACACCGCCTTTGTCAGCAATGGGCAGCTCTATCCCATGGTGACGAATCAGGAGTACAAGCGGGCCTTTGACGGCAATATGGGACCGGTCGCCGGCGCGCCGCTGGGCGGACTGGTGGAAGTGGATCTGGATGACCGATACGGCATTGTCCGGGATACGCTGGCGCCGTTGCTGCCGTGGTTCCGCGAGACCCATTTTCACGGCCCAGTGCAATCCACCAGCGTGCAGCGCGATGGCAGATGGCACGTCATCGAATACAATGTCCGGGTCGGCATCACCACCGGTCCGGCGTTATATCGGATGCTGGAAAATCCGGTCGATACCTTTCTCGCTGTCGGGCACGATCGACCGCTTGACATTCGATTCAAAGAGGGCTGTGACTATGCCTGCACCCTCACCCTGGCCGGTTGGGGGTATCCCTACATTAAAATAGAGGGCCCGTCGGTGACCGTGCAACTGCGCGACGAACCGACCTGCGATATCTGGTGGAATGAAGTCGTCGCCGATAAAAGAGGCAGGATGCTGATGTCCGGCCATCGCGTGGCAGACGTCGTGGCTGTGGCTGACTCTATGCCCACGGCCATCGCCAAAGCCTATGAGAACATAAAAAAGATTGTCTGTCTCAGCTCCTACTATCGCCTCGATATCGGTTACAGCCTTTGGCCGCCGGGAGAAGAATAGAGGTCGGCGCCATGAAGCTGCTCTTTTCCGAGTATAAATCAGATTATGCGCACTATATCTTTCCGTACGTCATCTGGGCGTTGCCTGAGGCAGGGGAGAGGCCGGCAGACTTTTTTGCCAAGGGATTTTTGCCGAGCCGCGAGCTCGATCGTTTTTATATGTGCCGGAACACGCGCGTCGATCTGCGACAATTCGAACCCTCTTCTGAAAACAGGCGCATCCTGCGCAAAGGAGAGGGCTTTTCCTATCGTCTGCTGGCAGCGCGCGACTTTGATTACACCCCGGAGTGGCGGCAATTCTGCCAAGCGTACACAGACGCCAAATTCGGCCATGACGTCATGAGCGAAGAGCGCCTCGATGCGCTGTTTCATTCGCCGGTCTGCTCGCACATCATGCTCTATGCGGACGAGACAGGCCGTGACGTTGGTCTGGTCGTCTTTTTCATCGATGCACCACGGCTGGCCTTTTACTATTACGCCTTTTACGATTTGAATCACGCTGACAAAAACCTCGGCATGTTCATGATGACCTCGGCCGTCGCTTTCATGCAGAAGCAGGGCCTCGATCATATTTACCTCGGCTCCTGCTACAGCCGCAACGCGCTCTACAAATCGCAGTTCAAAGGCTTTCAATTCTGGAATGGTTTTCGCTGGTCAGATGGTGTTGATGAATTAAAGTATTTGATTAAACGTGATGGGGGAGAGGTCGATAAACACTTGCTGGAGACAATTTTATTTAAACAAACTTTTTACCCGGCTGGATTTATGTGAGCGTGCTGTTTGGCGCAGATTTTCGTTGTTGTAAAACAGAAGAGTTCATAAGCCAAGCTCACTTGGCGTGATGGGTAGAGACTCACGCAAAGACGCGAAGTCGCAAAGGGCACGCAAAGAAAATTTCTAAAATGAAGGCTCAAATTTTTTAATTCGAGAGCTTTTTGACGAGCACGATCGCCCAGGACATCCGTCCTGGGCGGACAATGAAGGGGGATATTTATCCCACTCGGACGAATGTCCGTTTCCATCTTCTGTCCGGCACATTGCTTATTGCTTTTTTTTGCGCCTCTGCGGCTTTGCGCGAGGCGTTTTTTCATTATCTCTGGGAACCTCGGCGCCCTCTGTGGTTGGCTTAAAACTTGGCGAATAAATACGATGTTGCCATTATTCTGTTCATTTGATCAGCACCATTTTTCGACTCTCCCTTTTTCCCGGGCTCTCCAGGGTGACGAAATAGACGCCGCTGCTGACGCTCTCGCCTTTATCATTATTTCCCCTCCAGATGACCCTCGCGTCTCCGGCAGTATGGTTCCCCTCATATAATGTGACGACGCGTTGACCAGTGGCGTCGTAAATCGAGAGTCGGATCGGCAGGGCTGCTGCCAGGTGAAAGCGAATCGTCGTCTGGCCATTGAACGGATTCGGATATTGCCGCAAGACAAACTCTGCAGGAAGACGCTGTTTGGCAACGTCGCTGTCGATAGGTCGCGTGACCATGATGTCATCAAAAAAAGCGGCATCATTATACGAGCCGACGCCGATCTGTCCCGAGGTGGCGAATGCTCCATCGGAGAATGTGTAAAAGGGGCGGCCATCGATGAAGAATTCGATCGTCGCGCCGGTGCGGCGGAAAAGATAGTCGTGGTAGTCATTATCGACCAGGCCTGGCAGAGTGACATGGCCGCGCGGCTGCCGCACGCCGTCGCGCACGCTAAAGGCGGCGTTGCCGGTCGCCGCCGGATTGGAGTTGAGCATGGCATAATTATAGTTCTCGTCGTCCTGGAAACCAAAGATGACGACCAAATCGACCCACTCGTTGGCGCTGAAATCCTCCGGCGTCCTGGCGCGAAAGGAGAGGTCAAAGTCCTGATAGAGACTATCCCGGACGAGCGCGTATTCGCCGACTCGCTCGCCGTCCTGTTGGGTGAAATCCGAGGTGTTGATATAGTAACGCAGGTCGTTCTCATCCGGCCCAACCGACCAGCGCGACGCGTTACAGGGCGAAAAGTTGTTGGCATCGCCGAAAAAGGGGATATCGCTGAAGAGTCGCTCTTCCGGCTCGACGGGATCGATGGGTTTGAGCTCGATGCCGAGGGTGCGGCTGATGGCTTCGAGCAGATAATAGTCGGCGTAGATCAAGCCCTGTTCGTGCGAGCCATAGCGGACGCAGCCTTTCTGCAGTATGGAGCTCATGTTGGCGCCGCGCGACAGGTAGGATGTCAGGAGCGAGGTCAGTATTTTCTCCGCCGCCCTCCTGTATTCATCTCCTGCGACAAATGTATCCAGCTCAAAGAGAGCTGAACAGGTGATGGCCGCGGCCGAGGCATCGCGGGATTCGTCCGGGATGTTGGGCGAATCGAAATCGCAGTAAGGGACATGATCTGCCGGCAGATTGGTGAGAAAATAGTCGGCCATTTTGCAGGCCGTATCGAGGAAGCGCACCTGCCGCGATTCGCGATAGCACATCGTAAAGCCGTAAATGCCCCAGGCCTGGCCGCGCGACCAAGTGGACCAGTCCTGGTAGCCCTGATGCGTATATTTTCGCTTGACCGTGCCGTCCAGGTTGAAATCGACCACGTGAAAGGTGCTGCCATTTTCGCGCACGTGCTCTTCTCTCGTCCTGTCAGCGTGCTTGACCGCCATGTCGTAAAGGCGGGAATCGCCGCCGTGCCCGGCGGCCCAGAAGAGCAGTTCGAGATTCATCATGTTATCGACGATGACGAGAAAATTCTGCGTCTCACTCACACTGCCCCAGGAGCGCGTGCAGCCGATCGTCTCGTCAAAGCGCTCGGCCAGGGAATTGGCCGTCGTGATCAGCACATCGACGTTCTGCACCCGGCCAGTGAGCTTGTACCAGTTGCCCCAGCTCGACATCATTTGAAATCCCACATCGTGCGAGCCGCTGCTGTTCTTCTGCGGCTCCAGCGGGGTGGACCACGAAATGGCCAGGTCGCGCCAGCTTGACTCTTGGGTCAGGGCATAGGCGTACCACAGGGCGCCGGGGAAAAAGCCACTCGTCCAACTGCCGCGGCTGAACGTCTGCCATCTGCCGTTCGCATCGGTCTTTTCCGGGTATTGCGAAAAGCTGGTGATCTCACTCGTCGATTGCGCGAGTCGTTCGAGCGCAAACGGCAGGCTGGCGGCGATGAGCGAGTCCAGAGCCTGGGATGAACAGATGCCCGCACTGAGAAAAAGCGAGACAAAGACATAAGCGACCTGATTTTTCACGATAACTCCTCTCTGTCGACCGGCAAAAGATAAATATATGCTGCATGAAAAAAAAGCAAAAGATCCGTTTTAGGTAAAACGTCAGTTTCGGGCAAAGTTGATAAAAAATCAACACAAGATGTTATGTTAATCAAAAAGATAATCTCACTTGCATGATACCTCGCTTGCATGATTTTTTGCACTCACGCAAAGACGCAGACCAGACGCAAAGATTCGCCAAGTTCTTGAATAAATTCGAAATAATTTTCGTTGGTGTATTGAGTTTGCGTGACATCTCAAGTTTTTTATTAATATATACTCGAGCACGACTTGACAATCTGACATGTGTCCTCTCATATGGCCTATCATCAGAAAAATACTGTAAAAGGTCAGTTACGGGTAGCCACGTTGACAAAAGCGTAACATAGAAGATAAATAATATAACCACCGAGAACGCCGAGTTCCA
>RQOI01000158.1 GCA_003854995.1 Candidatus Zhuqueibacterota bacterium | reverse complement strand
GTGTTTTAGTGTCTTTGTGTGGGTGATTTTTCCAGGTTATACGATCTAAATCTTTTAATAAAACACGATGATGTCAAAGGGCTCTCCCTTCACTCGCTCATCTGCGCGGCAAAATCGGCGATCGCCGCATAGGAGATCCTGGATACGCTCTCTTCCGTTTTGGCGATTCTTTTGATGATCGCCCTGGTGAAAATGCCCATGCGATCAAAGTCAAACTCGCCGCCGAACAGACCGATGGCGGCAGCATGCGAGCGCAGTGATTCCGCATAGGCGTCCCTGAACTGCTGCTCTGCCTTCTCCCCTTGCTCCATGCAACAGAGATAGAGCCCCAGCTTTTTCTGTCGCAGCAGCGCCTCATTCTTCTGACAGAACGATTTGATCTTGCGCTGAATTTTTCCCGCATGAATGGAGCCGCCGACGATGATGCGATCGTATTCGTCCAGACCTTTAGGCCTTTTTCTTTTAATATCCACGATGTGGACGTCAGGCGACAGCTGCTCTGCAAGCTTTTCCGCACTTTTTTTCGCGCAACCGTGCATGCTCGCATAGACGATCAATGTTTTCATGCTGGTTTCTCCATCATTGTCACCCTCATTTCGGCTACGATATATCACATCATCGCCATCCCGACTTGCCCGGCACCTTGAAGGTGCCAGGCAATGGGCTTCATTTGACCAATAATATTTTCAGGATGTCTTGCTGCGAATCCGATCGCAATTGACAAAAATAGACTCCTGCCGGCGCCGGCTCGTCAGCGTCATCCCGTCCATCCCAGCGGATCGCATGCAGGCCGCTCTGCTGAAAGGCCTGCACCAGGGTGCAAATGCATTCGCCGCCCGCATTGTAGAGGGCGATTTCGATATCGCCGGCACGATTCAGCTGATAATCGATGAGCGTGGTCGGATTGAACGGATTCGGATAGTTGCGCAGCAACCCCATCTTGCCCGGAAGTGCCTGCTTTTTCTCGTCAATATCCGCGGTCGCGCGCTGATAGACGCGCACGTAATCAATGACCAATTCCTGCGGAAACTGCGTCGACGCATCAGGAGCGCCCGGCCAGTTGCCGCCGACGGCGAGATTCATCAGCAGATGAAAATAGTCATCGAACGGCGCTGGAAAGGCGCCGCCGGAAGACCACCAGTCGCCCTTGCCCTGCGTCTGATAGAGGACGCCATCGACGATCCAGCGAAAGGCGCCTTCCTCCCATTCCATGCTGAAGAGATGAAAATCTTGCTGAAATGTGCCGTTTGTCAATGTATACGCCCTGCCCTTCTGCTGATTGTTGGGCCACTGGCCGCCAAAGTGCAGGGTGCCATAGACCTTGCTCGGCTCATGGCCGAGGTATTCCACCATATCGACCTCGCCGCTCGCCGCCCAGCCGCCATACTTTTCAAAGGTTGGCATCAACCACAAGGCGGGCCAGATCCCCTGGCCGATCGGCATTTTGGCGCGAATTTCAAATTTGCCGTACAACCAATCCCCCTTGCCCTTGGTGCGGAGGCGGGTGGAGGTGTAGCTCGAACCGCCATAGGCCTCTTTTTTT
>RQOI01000157.1 GCA_003854995.1 Candidatus Zhuqueibacterota bacterium | reverse complement strand
GGACACATCCCGTGAGGGACACATCCCGTGAGGGACATGGATATGCCGAACGATCGAGTTCTTTATCCTTCGATAAACTTTGCTAAAAAAACACAATATTGCAGCTTTGTAGTTCAGAAAGATTTTTGTCAATCTCTGCGGCTTGGCGCGAGGCCATATCTTTGTTGGATCTTGGAGTTAATGAAGCAATCATTCAATTTTATTTCTTCACAAAGCTGAACGTGTGCTCCGCTCGTCCTTTCAGCTTGAACAAGCCGCTGCCGGTCATGCCGTTGATGATCGTCGCTTCGCTCATATGGTGATCGCTGAACGACAGGATGCCATGCGGCGCCAATACGCGATGCAGCTCGCGCAGAATCCTGTTGGGGTCATCCAGCATGTGGAAAATGTCAAACAACAAAATCACATCGACGCTGCCATCCGGGAGGTCGGTCTCGCAATCGGTGAGCAGGGCGTCGACGTTTTTAATGTCCCGGCTCTTGATCAGACTGTTCACATGCATGATGGCCAGCGGATGGATATCTGTGGCGATGACGCGTCCCTGGGGGCCGACGATCCTGGCGATGATGAACGTGTAGCTGCCTGTACCGCAGCCGTAATCGAGCACCGTGTCGCCGGGCTTGATCGGCACTTCGCTGAGGATGATCTGCCTGGGTCGGATGAAATCTCTCGCCTTATATGAGAGCTTCATACCGCGGAAGGCGATATTGGGGATGGGTTTGTCCATTCTTTTTCCGATCTTTTGCCTAAATCATTTGCCGCCATACCAGAACGCTCTCAACCACGCATGTTTGCGCAACCGCAGCAGCAGATCCTCGCTCAGATCCGGCAATTCGGATACGGCCGTATTGATTTCCGCCTGCTGCGCAGTGCGAATCCCGGCGATGACCGTGCTCACGGCCGGATGCATGAGGGCGAATTTCAAAGCCACCTGCGGCATGCTCAGATTCGTGCCCTCCAGTTCTCGCTTGATCGCTTCCACCCTGTTGACGGCGCGCTCGAGCCGATCGCCGGCAAAGTATTTTCGGCGAAAATCGCCAATGGGAAATGTCGATGCAACCCGTCTCGAGGTTGCGCAAGCGCGTTTCCACATTCGCCCGGATGTACTTTTCCGAGTATCTATCCTCCATATCGCAATAAGGCGATGGTGGCCAGGGGCCGTGTGCTGGCGGCGTCTTGGTCGCGACGACGACCTGCTCTCGCCGCTCGCGCAAGACCTGGGCGATGATTCGTTCGCTCTTGCCGTCGCCATAGCCGGCAGCAGTGTCGATGAAATTGACGCCGGCATCCAGGGCTCGATGCAGCGCCGCGATGGAATCTTTTTGCGGCTGGCTGCCCCATCCGGATTCGCCAATGGCCCAGGCGCCGAAACCAATTTCAGAAACCCGCACAGTGGTGCGTCCGAGAATTCGATACTTCATGCGTACTCCTTTCGTATGCAACCTGTCAACCAAACCAGACTCGCGCTCAAACATTAATTGTAGCACAAATCAGCATGCAAATCAACTAAAATTCGCACGATTTTACCATTTTGCAAAAGGTCAGCTATAGACGGCAAAAGCATCAAGAACCTGATAAAAAAAGCATGCACTCCATTACGATCGCCCTGGATAGCCATCTTGGGCGGGAAATGTTGGGATATACCCCACCGGACGGATGTCCTCGTTGATAGCACGTCCGGCACGAATGTGCCGAACGATCAGTCTCCTCGATCGC
>RQOI01000156.1 GCA_003854995.1 Candidatus Zhuqueibacterota bacterium | reverse complement strand
GCCGCGCGCGCCTCGCGCAGAAATCTGGCCCGGTCCACCTCTTTGCCCAGATCTTCCGGCAAAAACTTGAGCGCCACAGTGCGTTGCAGCACTGTATCGAACGCCTTGTAAACGACGCCCATGCCGCCGTGGCCGATTTTTTCGAGAATGTTGTAGTGCTGGATCGTCTTGCCGATCATTGTTTTCCGTTGAATAGTAATTCTTTTGCTTGCAGATGATCGTTGATTTTTATCGATGACATGGAAATGATTTCAGCGGTGGGTTAAAACGACGATAATTTGACCTGATAAAACTCGCCAGTCATGCCTGTGAAACCGCTACTTTATGCGAATCATGCTTTATCCCAATCAATCCATCAATCGATAAATCTTCATCAATTATGGGCCAGTGTATGCCATAACCCGACGGAGAAACAATGTAAGTATCGCGTTCGACATCAGATGCATTTAAAAGTCTGTTGGAAACCATTGCCAGGTCAATCTCGACTATTTTACCATCCACCACTAATTGCATCAAATTGTCGCTGAATCTTATTTTCTTTACATCAGGCATCACGCTTCCTTCTTTTTCCTAAAAATATACAATGTCACGTCGCCTATTCAAAGAAAAAAATACATCGATGGCGAATACTCAACCTCTCGACTCGAAACAGCGGTGCACATCACATCGCTATTTTTTTTACCGCATCAATCCCTCGATTTCACATAATCATTGTGCAGCTTTTCAGCGATCAAATCCGCAGTGAAATTGGCCAGATACTCCATGCCGGCGACCATCTCTTCCACCGAGAGGTTGGACAAGGCGACGGCGTCCAGGACATTTTCGACCGCTGTGCTGATGCCAAAGACGCGCGGTGACAACGGCTCCTTCGCCTCGACGCCGCGCTTCCAGATGCGCCGCTGCAGCTTGTTGTCGATCAGCTCCACTTTCGCCTCCACGATAAAAAAGGTGCCGGCATCCCAATTCCCGGCATCAATGCCGTATCGCTCCATTTTCACATTAAAGACAAAATCCGCCGCCTCGACCTCATTCACCGGTCGAAAATTGAGCAGCTCGGCGGCGCGAAACAGCACCTCCTCCTCGATGATGGCCGGCACATCCACCATAGTCATGGCG
>RQOI01000653.1 GCA_003854995.1 Candidatus Zhuqueibacterota bacterium | reverse complement strand
GCTTCGTCCCGATGCCCGCTGCGCCGGCTGTTCAAGCGCCAGGTCGATGTCATACTCCTTCTCGATCAGGCCGGCGAACGCCTGCACGCCCTGCCAGAACGCATTGTCGTAATCGCCTGCTCTCAGCAAAGGCTGCATGACATCACGATAGACATCGCCGGCGCGAGCGTCATTGATAAAACCCTCCACGCCATAGCCCGTTTCAATCCAGATCTTGCGCTGATCAACGACGTTGAAGATGAGCAGACCTTTGTCTTCCTTCTGGCCGCCGATTCCCCACTGTCCATACAATCGATTCGCCGCCTCGCGATAGTCCTGATCGCCAATGGTGGCGAAGGTAGCCACAACGACGGCAACCTGTGCCTGGTCCCAGATCGAGATGCACAGCGCTTCCATCTTCCTCTCATAATCGGCTGAAATCACGTTGGCAAAGTCGTTCACCGCACCGCGGGGCTGCGGGAATGTCGTTTCTGCGGCGGGAGAGAGGACGACCAGCGCCAGCAGAAAGATGATCGATTTGGATAGAGTTGCAGTTTTCATACGTGATTTTTACACTCTAATTGCATACATTATTCATGACGATCCATGAAAAATTAAATATAAGCAATTTTAAACAAGGTGCAAGCGAAAAAGCTGAGAATTTGAAAGGACAGAGTATGCAGGATTACGAAAAGCTGGGCGTCTTTTATCTTGGCAAAGAGGTGCAGGGCAAAAATAATGAATTGACGAAAAATCTGCTTCTTTATGAGAGCAAAGATCTGACGACGCACGCGGTCTGTCTCGGCATGACCGGCAGCGGCAAGACGGGTCTTTGCATCTCATTGCTCGAAGAGGCGGCGATTGACAATATCCCGGCGCTCATCATTGATCCCAAGGGCGATATGACCAACCTGGCGCTGCAATTCCCCTCACTGACGGCAGAGGAATTCCGGCCCTGGATCAATGTCGACGAAGCGAGCAAAAAGGGACTGTCCGAAGAGGCTTTTGCGCAAGAGCAGGCTGACTTGTGGGCAAAGGGCTTGGCGAGCTGGGATCAATCCGGAGAGCGCATTCGTCGCTTGCAGGAGGCCGCCGAGGTGACGATCTATACGCCGGGCAGCACCTCGGGTGTGCCGGTGTCCATCCTCAACTCTTTTGCCGCTCCGCCCGCAGAACTCGTTGCAGACGCAGACAGCTATAATGAACGGATTTCGACCACTGTCGCGAGTCTGCTGGGACTGATGGGCATCGATGCTGATCCCCTGCAGAGTCGGGAACACATCCTGTTGTCCACGATTCTGAATCATTACTGGGTGAAGAACACGGACATCGATCTGGCCACGCTCATTCACGCCGTGCAGGCGCCGCCAGTGGACAAGATTGGTTTTCTCGACCTCGAGGCGTTTTACCCGGCAAAGGAGCGATTTCAACTGGCCGCAGCGCTGAACAATCTCATGGCAGCGCCGGCATTTCAAGCCTGGCTGCAGGGTGAAGCGCTCGATGTCAGCCGGTTGCTCTACACCGATAAAGGCAAACCGCGGCTGGCGATCATGTACATTGCCCACCTGTCCGATGCGGAACGGATGTTCTTCCTGGCGCTGCTGTTGAACCAGGTCCTGGCATGGGTGCGCCGGCAAGCCGGCACCAGCAGCTTGCGCGCTATCCTCTATTTTGATGAGATCTTTGGCTACCTGCCGCCGACGAGCAATCCGCCGTCGAAAAAGCCGCTGCTGACATTGTTGAAGCAGGCGAGAGCCTTTGGGCTCGGCGTGGTGCTCGCGACGCAGAATCCCGTGGATCTGGATTACAAGGCTCTAGCCAACATCGGCACCTGGTTCATCGGGCGACTGCAGACCGAGCAGGATCGCGCCCGCGTCCTGGACGGTTTGAGCGTCGGCATAGATGCCAGGCGAATGGACGATCTGCTCGCCGGCCTGGGCAAACGCGTCTTTTTGATGCACAATGTGCACGACGACAAGCCGGTCCTCTTTTATTCGCGCTGGGCATTGTCCTATTTGCGCGGGCCGTTGACGCGGCAGCAGATCAGGGAGATGGCGCAACCCGCAATGACGTCGGCCAGTCGGATGACCGAACCGACGATGAAATCGTCCGCCCACACTCAGCCCATATTGCCCGGCGGCATAAAGTCTTTTTACCTCCCCATGCGAAATCCGGCGCCGGCGGACAGTGCACTTGTCTATCGGCCACGCCTGTACGCCAGCGTCCTGGTGCACTATTTTGACGGCCGCAAGGGCATTGACCTGCGGCAACAGATCAGGCTGCTGACGGATATCGCGAACGGGCCAATGGCGGTGCAGTGGGAAAATGGGCAGAGAACCGATATCGTCGAGGCTGACTTGCTATCTCAGGCTGAAGAGGGGGCGCATTTTGAGTCTCTATCCGCTGCAGCCGCTGATCCGAAAAGCTACAAGGGCTGGGAAGCAGACCTGAAAGATTTCATCTACCGCTCAGAAAAGTTGGCGCTATTCAAGAGCGCGCACCTCAAAATGACGTCAAATCCTGAAGAAAGCGAACGCGATTTTCGCAGTCGTCTCGCCCAGGAGGCGCGCGAGCAGCGCGATGAATGGGCGGCCAAGTTGCGCGATAAATACGCCGCAAAAATTGCGGCGCTCGAACGAAGGATCCGCAGCGCCGATGACAAGCTTTATCGAGAGCAGGAACAGGCGAAACAGCTGAAATTGCAGACCGCCCTCAACGTCGGTTCAACGCTTCTGGGCGCGTTTCTGGGACGCAAGGCGGTCAGCCGTTCCACCATGGGGCGGGCGGGCAGTGCCATGCGCAGCGCCGGACGAATGAAGAAAGAGACCGGCGATGTGAACCGCGCTGAGGATAATCTCGAAGCTTTGCAGACGGAATTGAAAGAGCTGCAGAATCGTTTTCAGGAGGAATTGGACGCCGGCGCCGACAAGTTCAGTGCTGAGGAAGAGCTGGAGACGATGCTCATTCGGCCGAACAAAAGCAGCATCGATGTGCAACTGCTCTGCTGTGTCTGGGCGCCCTACTGGAAGCTGCACAGCCACTGGCAGACAGCCTGAAAAAAAAGGCGCCTCGATCGAGGCGCCTTTTTTTTTTACCTATTTGGTGCGATAGAATTCGATTCTTCGATTCTCAGCCCGACCTTCAGGTGTTGCATTTGAAGCGACGGGATTTTCTTCGCCATAGCCGACAGCTTTCAGACGACTGGCGGCGATGCCGTTATCGATCAGGTATTTTTGCACAGACATAGCGCGTTGCTCGGACAGTTTCTGATTGGAAGCGGCTCTGCCGACATCGTCCGTATAGCCGCGAATTTCGATCTCGACATCCGAAGCGTCCTTCAGGCCTGTGATCACCTCGTCCAGAATGGCGAGAGATTCAGGGGTCAAGTCCGCACTGCCGGTCTTGAAATTGACGCCTTTGAGCACCAGGGCGGCGCCGGCTTTTTCCAGTTGCGGCATGGGTTTGATATCCGGGCAGCCATCATCGTCTTCATAGCCATTGAAATTTTCAGCTTCGTTCGGGCATTTGTCCGTGGCATCGGGTATGCCATCTTTGTCATTGTCCGGTTCAGGACAACCATCTGCATCCTCAAAGCCATCCATGTCTTCAGCTTCATTCGGACATTTGTCCGTGGCATCGGGCACGCCATCTTTGTCGTTATCCAAATCGGGAACGCCGTCTTCATCCTGGAAGCCGTCTTTATCTTCCGGTTCATTCGGCGCGCCATCATCTGCATCCAGGATGCCGTCATTATCATTGTCCAGATCTGGGGCGCCATCGCTATCCTGGAAGCCGTCAAAATCTTCCGGCTCCAGCGGGGCAGCATCCAGTTTATCCAGAATGCCATCTTTGTCGCGATCTCTGTTCTGGCCCCAGTAAAAATTGAGCGAAATGCGCCCTTCGAGGAGCTCTCGGTTGTCGTCATCGCCGGTGCCGACATTGTCCAGATCCAGTCCGGGATAGGTTGAGCTCCGCAGCAAAAAGTCAAGGCCGACGGATTGAGTGATGAACCACTCGAGACCCAGGCCTGCCGCCATATTAAATTCCATCTGGCGATCATGCACCGATACATCGTTGTTCAACAAGTCCCAGGAAAGCACGCCAAGGCCGAGGAGAAAATAGGGTTTGAGGGCCGCTTCGGCGAACGGCGTGACGCGCAGTGACAACTGCACCGGGATGAGGGTGGTCTCAAAGGGTGAATTATCATCCGGCTCATAGTCTGAATCGGCCAGGTGAGGTTTGAAACCGCCATAGCTTGCATCGAGAGAGAGCATTGTGTATGGCGTCGGCGCGTACTTGAAATTGCCGCCGAACATCATGCCAATAGCGCCGTCATCAACGTCGCCGCCTTTGGCTCTGATGCCGCTGAATGACACGCCGATGCCCTTGGCATTGTCCCAGGTTGCCGATAACCCGCTATCGGCCAGAAAAGCGACGACAACCAGTAAAATGAGTGCGTACTTTTTCATGGATCCTCCAAAAGTTTGAACAACACAATTAAAATTTAGTTTTGACCAGTCCGAGTGGGTGACAAGGACACCTCAACTGGTCGTTTACGACCGTTGATGTGCCCTTGAAAAATCGCCATTTTGCAAGATGTTACTTTTTCTTCATAGCATTTTTTATGAGCCCTACGATAATCATCAGAATGCCGCCGCCAACGCCTGACGACGCGATATTGCCGATGATCGTGCCGAGGTCAAGGCTGCCGCCCTGACCCAAATTGAGCAGCTGACCTCCCAACCCGCCGCCAAGGATGCCAACGACGCTGTTCCAGAGCGTTCCGAGACTCACTTTTTTCAACAGACTGCCGGCAAGATTTCCGCCTACCGCGCCGCTGACAAGTTGGATGATGAGTGCTACCATGATGCTATCCTCCACATACTTTGATTGATAAAAACTAGAGACTATGTTCCATTCATAGTCAATGAGTTAATGGATTTTCATTTTTTCAGAATTGCATTGATTTTGACATCTCTTCCAGCCGCCGGATGCGCTCTTCAATCGGCGGATGCGTTGAGAAGAGTTTTTGAATTCCGCCGAAGAACGGATTGACGATGAAAAGATGCGAATGCGCCGGATTGCCGTTGGTCATGGGATATTTTGCCACGCCCTGCTGCAGTTTGTTCAGGGCATTCGCCAATCCGAGCGGTTTGCCGGAAATCTCTGCGCCGCCGGCATCCGCGGAATATTCCCGCACCCGCGAGATCGTCATGCGGATCAACATCGCTGCCAGGGGTGCTCCGACCAGAATGAAAATCGCACTGATCGGATTTTGCCGCTTTTGTTGCGTCGCTGCTGAATAACGAGTGAGTTGACCGAGCATGGCGATGGCGCCGGCAAAGGTGGCGGCGACTGTGCCAATCAGGATATCTCGATGCTGCACGTGCGCCAGCTCATGCGCCATGACGCCTTGCAATTCGTCATCACTCAAAAGCTGCAGGATGCCTTCTGTCGCCGCAACCGCCGCATGTTGCGGATTGCGTCCAGTGGCAAAAGCGTTCGGCGTACGATCCGGGATGAGGAAGACCCGCGGCATGGGAAGATTGGCTTTTTTACTCAATTCCTCCACAATCCTGTACAGCCTGCTGTCATCCTGCTGGCCGACTTCATGGCCTTTGTAGCGATGCAGCACCAGTTTATCGCTGAACCAATAAGAATAAAAATTTATCGCTGCTGCAATGACAAAAGCGATCAACGCTCCCTGCTGGCCACCGATTTCACCGCCGATCCAGACAAAAAGGACGGTGAGAACGGCCATCAACAGAAATGTTTTGATATTATTTTGCATGCTTGTCAACCATTTGTCATATCCTGGATTGCGCTCTCTGAATGAATCGCCCTGTGAGATAACTTGCCTGAAGGAATCAGTGACGTCGGTGATTTTTTTCCCGCAGATTTTGCTGTGCCGGGATGAAAAAAAGCCTTGAATGGCATCTCATTCAAGGCCTGGGACTTAATATGTCACTCTGGCATCGAGCTTTGCAGCTTGGGCAACCCATTTTTTAACAGATTTGAGACTGGGCAACAGCCGAACCAGTTTTTTCTTTGCATTGACTTCCTGCATTTTGGCATGCAAGTTTTCCGCATTGCGCGTCTTTAATTCTTTCACCGTATCGACGCCGGCATTTTCCAGCAAGTCCGAATATTCACTCCCAACACCTTTGATTCTCAACAAATCAGCCCTGTTGACCCATTTCAGAATCAGCGTCTCATCAACTCCAGATTTTTCCGCCAATTCTTTACGCCCCTTTTTTGTGCCTCCTTTTTTGAGCAGAACGTTTGTGCTCATTACACCCGTTTTTTTCAGTTTTGCTGCATAGGCTGGACCAATTCCCTCGATGTCGCTGATTTTGTAATTTGCCATGATGTCTCTCTCCTTTTGCTGGTTATTTGCTCGCTGCAAATATAATGTAATATAATGTAATATAATATATTAATTTATGTTTTTCAACACTATTATAGGTGCAATCATTCCCACCCGGCAAAAAAATCGAAAGCACAAATAATTTATCCTTCGTACAATTAACATGCCAGTAAAAAACGGCGGATGAAGAAAAATTTCGGGCGGAATATCGCAGTCCAATTGGCTAAATGACCTCGGCTCTTGTTTTCATTCGTCATTTAGCCAATCCGCAGATGAGAGGCGTGTGTCGGCCGCTCGATCGCACCGTGTCGCGGAGTGTTCGAGAACGACTCGCGCTGGCATGCCTCTGATATCAAAGCCGGGATTTATTTTCATTTCAGCCAGTAATAAAATCTATTTGATTCGAATGAAAAGATACTATATTTGAATGCAGATCTTTCTGGAGAAAAGATGATTGACCGAGTAAAGCTGTCGCCGCGAAAGGATGCACGATGGGGCAGCTATTTTTCAATGCTTTTCATGTCTTTGTATTTCGTCTACCTGCTCTTGAGAATAGATCCACAACTCATCTACCAATCTCAGGAACCCGTGTTTTTCTTTGATCGCCATTTTTGCCGCGATTTTATGCGCTATCCGGGCGGCGCGAACGCGCTTTTTTCGCTCTTTTTAGCGCAATTCTTTTATCGTGCATGGACCGGGGCGCTGCTGCTCCTCGCCCTTTTTACGCTCATTGCCCAGAGCACGCGGCGCCTCTTGCTGGCTGCCGGCGTCCGGCAGCCGATTTTCTATCTGCACTGGCTGCCATCGCTCCTTCTCTTGGCCCTGCACAGCAACTATCGCTTTCCGCTCGTCTTCACGACCGCACTCTGCGGGACACTCCTCGGCGTTAATCTCTATGTCCGCCGTGCTCCTGGCAAGCGTTTTTGGCGTTTCATTTTTTATCTCGTTCTTTTCCTGATATTGTACTATCTCATTGCTGCGCAAGCCCTTCTTTTTGCGGTCATTGTCTCCCTCTATGAGCTTCTGCATTCTCGCCGCTTTGTGCTGCCGATGCTTTACCTCCTCTGCGCCGCTGCACTGCCCTTCATCGCTGCGTCAGCTCTCTTCATCATTTCCGTTCAGGAAGCCTATACTTCGCAGCTGTCTTCATTTGCCGTCTTCAAGGTGACCTGGTTCTCGTGGGCGCTCTATGCATTTTATCCGCTCGCACTGCTGGCGACGAGCTTGGCGCCGTGCTGCGCGCGCATCAAGAACAAGAGGATGAAAGAACTGTTCGACCAGATTTGTCATCTCCGTTCGACGCGAATGCAGCTTTTGCAGGGCCTCCTCTTTTTCGCTCTCGGCATCCTCGTCGCTGTCTATGCTTTTGATGCGCGCAGAAGAGATTTCCTTCTGGTCGATCGTCACGCCCGCGCCGGCGACTGGGATAAGGTGCTCAAGATGGCGAGAAAAACGCATTTGCGATCGGATGTCGCTCTCTATCAGGGCAACAGGGCACTCTACCATACCGGACATCTGTGCGATGAACTGTTCACCTTGACGCAGTATTTGGGGGGAGATGGCCTTTTTTTGCACGGTAACAGGTACTTTCATTACCCCCTGCAGCACAGCGATCTCTTTTTTGACCTCGGCCTGTTGAACGAATCGGAGCACTGGGCTTACGAAGCCCTGACCGTAAAAGGGCAGACCCCCTGGAATCTTCAACGCCTTGCACTGGTAAATATTCTGGAGAAAAACAGAGGCGTCGCGGCACGGTATCTGGATCTGCTCGGCAAAACAATGTGGCATCGCGCTTGGGCAGCCGAGCATCGCGTCTATCTGACCGATGCTGTCGATCTGACGACATTGCCGCAATACCGTCATCTGCAGAGCGCTGTGCCGGCAGCGGATTTCCTCCTTTCGCCCTCTGAACCGGAGCGCTGTCTGGAGGAGCTGCTGAAAACGAGTCGGAACAAAATGGCCTATGAATATTTCATGGCGCATTGTCTGCTCGCCGGGAAAATTAGTCAATTCATGCGGCATCTCAACCTGCTGAATCTTTTCGGCTATCCGGCCATGCCGCGCCACTTTGAGGAAGCGATACTCGTCTATCTGCAAATGACCGGGCGAGAGAATGGCATGCTGCTGGCGCAGGTGAGTGAAGCAACAAGACGCAAATTTGCGGACTTTGATCAAATCCTCGATAAGTGGGGCAAGGATAAAATCAAAGCATACGATGAGCTCAGACAAAAGTACGAGGACACCTACTGGTTTTATGCACTCTATTACTATAAAGAAAAGTGATGGCCCTCTGCGCGCAATCAGCTGCTTTGCGCTGGCGCTGCTCGTGGTCGTCATGACAGGATGTGTCGGCAGATCGAGCGACACGCCAAATGCGCGCGACTGCTACGCCATCGACAGGCTGCCGGCCATCGAGCCGGACTATACGGCGACGACATTGCCTCCCAATATCGCGCCGACGAACTTTGGCATTCAGGAACCGGGACGCGCCTATCACGTGCACATTGCCGCTGCGAGCGGTCAGGAGATCAGCATCGATAGCCGTTCGCCGGTCATCAAGATCCCGATGAGAGCATGGAGAAATCTGCTGACTCTGAATCAAGGCCAATCATTGCGGATTACAGTTTTTGTCCGCGATGATCAGAACAAGTGGGGCCGCTTCACTTCGATAGAGAATTCGATTGCTGAACAAGATATCACTTCGCACCTGGTCTATCGGATTATTCCGCCGCTCTATCAATACTATGATAAAATGCACCTGTATCAGCGCGATCTGCGCAGCTATGCAGAGCGCGCCATCGCCTTCAACAAGTCCATGGGCTACAATTGCATCAATTGCCATTCTTTTCATGACTATAATCCGGATCGCATGCTGTTTCACATGCGCGCCGGCGCGGTGGGGACATCGATGATCCTGCTCTATGACGGTGCTGTGCGCAAGGTGGATACCAAGACGTCGTTCAATCGCGCGACCTCTTATCGATCATGGCATCCGGGCGGCGAGGTCGTCGCTTTTGCGTTCAACGATGTGAAACAGATTTTCCATGCCGTGGGCGAGAATCGCGATGTTTTCGACACTGTCTCCGATCTCCTCGTCTATAACGTCACGACCAACACCATCTCTACATCGCCCAAGATATCGACGGATGAACGCATGGAGACCTATCCGGAATGGTCTCCGGACGGCCGCTATCTTTACTTTTGCAGCGCTCCCGGCCTGGACTTTTATGACAAGAGCCAGCATCCTTACAAGCAGATGAAATATGATCTGATGCGTATCTCCTACGATCCTGCGAGCGATTCCTGGGGCGAGATCGAACCGGTGCTGAAGGCGAGTGAGATGGGGATGAGCGTCGCCCACGCCAAGTTCTCACCTGATGGCAACTCTATATTGCTCTGTCTGTCGGAATACAGCTATTTCCCGCTCTACAGGCCAGAATCGGATCTGTATCTGCTGGACGTGCGCACCAGCAGCCTTACCAAAGCCGATCCGCTCAACAGCAGTGCGGCGGAGAGCTATCACGCCTGGTCTGAGGATGGCCGCTGGATTGTCTTCAGCAGCAAAAGGCGGGATGGCCTTTGCACAGACCTCTATTTCAGCTATTTTAACGGCAATGGCCAGTTCAGCAAGCCATTCATATTGCCGCAAAAAGATCCGGAGCTGCATAGAAAGTTGTTCCGCGTCTACAACATTCCGGAATTCATCCGCGGTCCGGTCAAGGTGCGGCCGCAGCATATCATACGCGCAGCGTGGAGCAAGCGGATCCAAAAGGCGCAGCTTGATGCGCAAGTGCGCAAAAAGACGAGTCAGATTGAAGTGCCGATGTATCAGCCATATCCGTGAGACCGAAATTGGCTATCTCGCCGGTCTCGACACGTCAATTTATTTTGCGTCCGCTGGTTCGCACAAAAGGGAAATCTGCACCCATAATTCTATAAAAAATTTAAAATTAATTTTCCATTTTCTGCTTTTTGCTCTATAGTATAACTGTGTGTGTGGACAGCGTAGAGAAGAGCATCCATGAGCATGACGAATAGTTCGGCTGCAGGTTCACCACATTGCCTTTATTTTGAGCAGCTTGAGACGCATCACATTTTTAACAACGAGGGTGCACAATCCTTCGCCTCGACGAGGTGGAAGATCTTGGAGTCATCAGATGAACAAAGCACCATTGTACGACCTGGAGTGACATGCAGACAATAACGCAATGTAAACGGCCAATCGTTCTTTTTACAATTTCACTTCTCATCGCCGCTGGCGCCAGCATGCGCTGCGGCAGCAAGTCGCCCCTTTACTGGCCGCCAGACGGGACCGTCCTGCTCAACCAGAGCTGGAACGTACCGCTGTCAGATAGCAGTTCAGTTCTGCAAAAAGAGGGAGAGGTCTGGATTTTGCCGGCGCCACCGGACACAGCAGTGGAGAAGACGTACTCGCGCCATCTGTCGGCGAGGCAGGTGACTCATCCCGATCTCTTCGAACATGTTGATCAGGTCGTGTTGCATGACAACGGAACGGGCATGACCGAATACTACTGTTTTCGTCGCGACGGCGTCTTTGTATTGGGATATTCGCGAACAGCGGGCGACCTGCACACGCGCTACAATCCGCCATTGCTCTTCCTGCCGAATACACTGAAAAACAGGCACGAAACGCTGGTCCATGAGACGACGCCGACTCTATATGATGCTGCTGCTGACTCTACGGCTGCGGAGCAAAAAATGCGCATTGCCTTGACCTTGAAAGAAAGAGGAGTTGTTCGAATTGAAAACAGGACCTCACCTGCACTTTGGGTGAGGATGCGACTGTCACAGGATGCCGTCGTGGCATACGGCAACGACGATCTCGTCCTGAATGATGCACTGATGATGCAAAGTGATATTCTACTGGTCAAAGACTTTGGACCAATTCTGGAGTGGGGAGTCAGGTCAAAAGAGAATGAACACCCTGGAAACGCCTCAGAGATATTAACGTCTGACAGCTTTGTTCAGATAACCTTACATCAATCTTTTTAATCGATAGCAGCTTGACTGAAAGAAACGAGAAATCAAAAGGAGGAAAAGTCGTGAGAAGCAAAAATACAGTCCCATGGATGCTCCTCGCATTCATTTTCGTTCCGGCACTGTCCAGCTTTGCCGCTGTGACTCTGCTGAAAAGTTTCACCGAGGCCAATGTTTCGGGCACTTCAAATTTTGGCGCGTCTGTCTCGGGTGCCGGAGATGTCAATAACGACACATATGACGATGTCATCGTCGGAGCGTACAACTACAACAGCATTACCGGCCGCGCCTATATCTTTTATGGCGGCGCGACGATGAACAACGTCGCCGACGTCACCATGACAGGAGAAGGGACAGGCAATAATTTTGGCGCGTCTGTTTCAAGTGCCGGCGATGTCAACAATGATGGCTACGATGATGTGATCGTCGGCGCATTCGGGTATAACAGCAATACTGGCCGCGCCTATGTTTATTACGGTGGTTCGACCATGGACAATACCGCTGATGTGACGATGACCGGCCAAGACTATAATCAATTTTTTGGCTCTTCAGTATCGAGCGCCGGCGATGTCAATGGGGACAGCTACGACGATCTGGTCATCGGCGCCTATGGCTACAATTCGGGTGTCGGTCGCGCCTATATTTACCATGGCGGTTCAGCCATGGATAATGCGGCTGACCTGACCGTTGACGGAGAAGCGGCGGGCGATACGTTTGGCCGATCTGTCTCGGCTGCCGGCGATGTCAACAATGATGGCGCTGGCGATATCATCGTCGGTGCTCCCGGCCACACATTGAATACCGGCCGCGCCTATGTCTATTTTGGCGGCAGTGGCATGGACAGCAGTGCTGATGTGACCATGAGCGGCGACACAACGGAATGCTACTTTGGCTTCAGCGTTTCCAATGCCGGCGATGTGGACGGCGACAGCTATGCCGATGTAATCATCGGCGCCTGTGGCAATGACACCACCAGTAGCAACGCCTATATCTTTATGGGCGGTGCGAGCATGGATAGCTTGATCGACGAGACTCTGCTCGGTGAAAATGTTGGCAGCTATTTTGGCTATTCGGTCTCGGACGCTGGCGATCTCAATGACGACAATTACGCGGATGTGATTGTCGGCGCTTATCGAATCGGTTCCGGCGTTGGCCGCGCTTACATCTATTTCGGCGGCGTCAACATGTATGGCGACACGGCTGCTGTGGCTATCACCGGCGAAACCGCCGGCAACTATCTGGGACGTTCTGTATCGAGCGCCGGGGATGTCAATAATGACGGCTTTGCGGATGTGATCGTTGGCTCTTTTGGCTATAACAGCACCACCGGCCGCGCTGAAATCTATTTCGGCGGCGCCGAAGTGAACATCGGTGCCGATGTGACCTTGAATGGTGAAACGCTGAATAACTATTTCGGCCGGCTGGTTTCGATTGCCGGGGATGTCAATAATGATGGCTTTGATGATGTGATCGTCGGCGCACCACACTACAATTCGAATACGGGCCGCGCCTATGTATACTACGGCAGCAGTGCCATGGATAGCACGGCTGATGTGATATTGACCGGCGAAGGCGTGGCCAACTACTTTGGCGTTTCTGTCGCGTGCGCCGGGGATGTCAATGGCGATAATTATAAAGATGTGATCGTCGGAGCGTATGGCATCGGCTCTGTCACTGGCCGCGCCTACATCTATTATGGCGGGGCAGCCATGGACAACGAAGTTGATGTGATGTTGACCGGCGAAGGCACAGGCAATTATTTTGGTTATTATGTCTCGGGTGCCGGCGATGTGAATAATGATTCTTTTGATGATGTCATCACTGGCGCTCATGGCTATAACAGCTTTACCGGCCGAGCTTATGTTTTCTTCGGCGGTGCAGCGATGAACAACACCGCCGACCTGACGATGGATGGCGAGGCGACGAACAATTACTATGGCTTTGCGGTGTCGGGTACGGGCGATATCAATAAAGATAACTATGACGACGTGATCGTCGGTGCGTACGGAAACAGTTCAGAAGCAGGCCGCGCTTATATCTATTACGGAGGCGCTACAATGGACAATACTGCGGACGTGACCATAAGCGGCGCATTGGCCGGCGGCTCTCTGGGCATTTCTGTCTCGTGCGCCGGTGATGTCAATAACGACACCTACGCGGATGTGATCATTGGCGAAGAAGGATACAGCGCGTATACCGGCCGCGCACATATCTATTTCGGCAGCACGGCAATGGACGTCGACGCCGACGTGACCATGGTTGGAGAAGGCGCCGGCAATATTTTCGGCCGCTCGGTCTCGAACGCCGGCGATGTCAACAATGACGGCTATGCGGATGTCATTATCGGCGCGCCCGGCTATGGCAACTCGACCGGTCGTGCTTATGTCTACTTCGGCGGCTTGACTATGGACGGCGTCGCTGACTTGGCCATGACCGGCGAGACGACCAACAGCAATTTTGGCGAGTCTGTGTCGAGCGCCGGAGATGTCAACGACGATGGCTATGATGATGTGCTGATTGGTGCGCCTAATTATCTGCCCAATGGGAAAGCCTACCTCTACGCTGAATCATCACCATCCTCTGGCACAACCTATACAAAAAACCTCGTCGCCGGATGGACCTGGTTCTCGGTGAATGTGAAAATGGACGACATGTCTCTGAACACAGTGCTCAACAGCATTGCTCCGAATGGCGTTTCCATCAAAGACCAAACATCCTTTGCTGACTATTATGAAGGCTTTGGCTGGTACTCTTCAAATGGCCTAGATGTCATACGCGTCACTACAGGCTACAAGATTTATATGAGCAACACGGACATACTCACTTTTACGGGTGTTCCTGTCGATTATGCCAATACGCAGATTGATCTTGTCGCGGGATGGAACTGGATCGGGTACATGCCGCAGGTAAAGGACCCTATCAACCATGCGCTCTCGAGCATCGAGCCAAACGGCACTTTTATAAAGAATCAGACGGCCTATGCTGATTATTATGCCGGCTTTGGCTGGTATTCTTCGAACGGACTGGACAGTTTGGTGGCCACTGAAGGCTATATGCTGTTCATGAGCAGCGCTGATACCCTGATCTATCCGACTCCAGTGAAATCGACAGCAGCAGCGTCAGGACAACTTGCGAAAGCAAGCCATCGCGCCGTGATTTGGCAACCGGATGTCAACAAATATGAGAGCAGTATGGCGATCACGGGCGTTGTCCTTGTGAATGGTGTCGAACATCATGCAAGTGACCTGCTTGTCGGTGCGTTCGTCGATGAAGAATGCCGCGGCGTGGCAGAGCTCGTGGCTTTTCCGCTCAACGGCCGTTTCGAGTTTGGAATGCTGGTGCATGGGCAGGATGGGGAAGAGCTGATATTCAAAGTCTATGATCGAACGTCAGACAACGTTCTGTGCGCTGACAGCAAGATGAAATTTGCGGCTGATGCCCGGATAGGAAGCGGTTTGGCGCCTTTCGAGCTCTCCGTCAAGACAAATTCAGCAATTGCAGCCCTTGAACTGCCAGAACAATATCAACTGTATCAAAATTATCCCAATCCGTTCAACCCGTCAACGACCATAGCCTATGACCTGCCCCAGGACGGCGAGATGTCATTAGAAATTTATGATGTCCGTGGACGGCTCGTCCGCACGCTGCAACGCGGGGAATTGGCAGCTGGACATTATGAAATCATCTGGAACGGTCGCAACGATCTCGGCATACCAGTCGTATCCGGTATCTATTTTTACAAAATGAAGAGTGGAGAATATAATCAGACGCGGAGAATGATATTCATGAAATAAGCGAGCGCGCGGCATATTTATGAACTGCCAAAGCTCATCCGCTTTGGCAGTTCATTTTTGTCAAGTTCTTTTTTCCTGTGCCCTGTAAACAGAGATAATTTCATCCGCCTGCATTGAGATGATGTACGCCTGCTTTGCCTTTTCTGATAAAGACCATTAATAATGAATCAACAAGCTGATGACGCATTAACGATGGCTTCCGACAGCGAACTTGAAGCGCACCGTAAACTTGATAAGAGCCTGTTCAGCGGCATTGCCTGGACGGCCATCTTTCGCTGGTTCGCCCAGTTCATCAGCTGGGCGATCATGCTCTATGTGGCGAGAATTCTTTCCCCCGACGATTTTGGCCTGAGCGCGATGGCTATGATCCCCATTGGTCTGGCTCGCCTGGCGAATGACCTTGGGCTCGATGCGGTCATTGTGCAAAACAGAGATTTGGCAGACGATCAGGTCTCGCAGCTGGGCGGTCTGGCCATCATGGTCGGCGTCGTCCTGACGCTGCTATTCCTCATCCTGGCCAGACCGGTTGCGGCCTATTTCAATGAGCCGGCTGTCGCCGGTCTGATCGCAATTCTCAGTCTGACATTTATCGCCGATGCGCTGCAGATACTGCCGCGCGCCCTGTTGCAGCGCGACTTGGCCTTTCAACGACTGGCGTGGATAAACGGCCTGCAGATGGTCGCCACCTCGGCGGCGTTGGGTGTTTTTGCCACGATCGGTTTCTCCTACTGGTCCTTGGCGTTGAATGCCATAACCGGCAGCGTTGTCGTGACTATTGTTTTGCTCATCATGCGGCCGCATCGAATTTCACTACCCCGCAGGATAAAATCACTGTTACCTTCCATGATCTCGGGATCCAACCTCTTAATTGCGCGAATCTGCTGGTACGGCTATTCTAATATGGACCAGATGATCATCGGCAAATTTCTCGGCAAAACCCTGCTGGGCGCCTATTCATTTTCCATGACCTTTGCCCGCGTGCCCAATGATGAGATCACCTCTCTCGTCGGCAAAGTCGTGCCGGGTATCTTTTCAACCGTGCAAAAAGAGACGGACAAACTGCGACGCTACTTTTTGATGCTGACCGAAGCCCTGAGCTATATCACCTTTCCCCTGGCTCTCGGCCTCATGCTGACAGCCGATGACTTTGTCCGCCTGGTGCTGGGTTCGCAATGGGATGCAGTGATTGCGCCATTGCGAATTCTTTGCGTTTACACAATGATTGAAACGTCACAATCACTGACCAGTCATGTGTTTTTGTGGACCGGGCGTTTTAAATTGAATATGTATTTCAGCATTCTGTCGCTGTTT
>RQOI01000155.1 GCA_003854995.1 Candidatus Zhuqueibacterota bacterium | reverse complement strand
TCTTCCTCTTGCTCATCCTCTTCTTCCTCGTCCGTCCGCGGCGTCTCTTCCGATTGTGCGCGCCACTGTTCCTCAATCTTTATGTTATGTCTCCTCCGCAGCACAAAAGCCAGCACGAGCAAAACGAAAATGAATAACCACAGATAATCATCCAGTTCGTACAGCCACATCCATTTGGCGGTCTGCCGAACGTAATTCTGCCACTCCATCTCAAACTCTGCGTAGCTGCTGCCGGTCGCCGATCTAAAGCAGGAATCGAGGTTTTGCCCCCCTTTGATGCCGCCGATGATTTGTCGCAATCCGTCACTATCATAGGTTCTGAGCAGGTATTCGACAGCGGAAAGACTCTGCTGATAGGCCAAATCAGCCTTTGCCTGATGATATTCAAGGACAAAGTCGATTTCGGAGAGAGGGATGAGTGAGCCGGTTGTCAAGGCTTTGGAGAGCGTCGTGGCCTTTTTCCATCGCTCCTCGCGCGAATAAAAGATGGCCAGGCCTTCGTCCAGCCATCGCGGCAACTCGCGCGCGCCCACATGTTGGTGAATGAGCAGATGAAAGAACTCGTGGACAAGCGTCGCGGCAAAAGAATCATCCGGGCTCCAGCGCGGGGACTTGATGACCATCATATTGACGGACGGATTGGCGAAAGCGCCGGTCCAGGATGGCAAACGGCCCTGCAGACTTTCCCGAAACGATTTTCTGGTCGGCATGATGAAAATCTGAAAAGAGTCGGCGCGATCCAGCTGCAAATCGAATGATATCTCCTCATAGGCTCTGGACAATATCTCGAATGCATCCCGGGCATACGCAGAATCCTGGATGACAAAATGAAAGATGAAAGGCTCTTGCGTGCGTGATTGAAAATGAAAATCACGAGCATCAAGAAAGGAATGGCTCTGTGCAGGTCCGAAGAAAAACGCAACAATGATGAAAAGATGGGATCGCCGCATGCCGGAATGTAAACAATCTACATTCGATACTCAATGCCTAAATAGTCGGCGATCAGACGATAGAGTCGGTCGAGCTGATCATCGTACTTTTTGCGCACGCAGTCGGCATTGAGCAAGATGCATTCGTTAGCGATGCATCGTTGCAGTGGTTCTTTGCAGCCGGTTTCCAGTTTATATTGTTCAGCAGTTTTGAGACGTTTCAGCATATCCGCTTGCGAAAAATGTTCTCCTTTGACCCGGATGCCAATTTCCAGCGCCTTTTCCCAGATAAAGTCATAAATTTGCGCGATATCAGCCGCATCCATGCTGTCCAGCAAGGTGGCGGGTGACTGTCCCATGAGCAGATAACGAAGAAATTGCATTTGTGTGCCAGAGTTCATGACCGTCCTCATTTGACAGGCCTATTCCAGATGGTTGATGAGTGAATCGATCAATATTTTCAGAACATTTTTGGCGTTCGTCTTGTCCGTTGAATCCCAAAGCGACAAATAGAGTTTTGAAGACAAAGAAAAACCCGACTCGTAGACCGAGCGGTCAATGGTCATCGGGATGCCGGCGATATCGCCAACGACGATGCCGTGACTGTCGACAAGATTGGACAATATATTGAGAAGCTGCTGCACGCTCGTAAAGTCTTTGCCTTCGAACCAATTATATACAAGTACATAGCCCAGCATTTTAGGTGCGACCAGATCCCAGGCAAAATCCATATAGAGATCTTTTTCGCCGATCCCATAAAAGAAAAGCTGCAATTCGTCCGTAATCTTGCTGCGTCCAAAGACCGTGCTGTTGCTCGTGATGACCACTTCGTTGCAAAGGTGGGTGATGAACCGTTTTTGCAGTGGCAGGGACGGCCCTGCGACAATGATCTCACCGATCCGGTGTGTATCTTTTTGTACCGATAGAATGGACATTTCATCTGCCAAGTTTTTGTCGGATGAGCAGCAGCTCTGCTTTTGTCAGTTGTATGTTGTTTGCGATCCGGCTCTTTGCGGCCATTTTTTCATCGTCGATGTCATTCATGGACAGTTGAAAACCGGAATGCTTGTCCTGCTTTTTATTTCGCTGGAAAATCGAAAAGATGTGCGAATAGGCGCTCTTTGCATCCCGATGACGGCGATCGAGGACAGGGCGAAACGTCGATGGCAGCGAACCATCATCACTCTGACGCGCGTCGGTCTTGATCAACAGCCCTTTTTCCAGCAGCGACTTGATGACTTGCAATCCATCAAAATCGTCAAAGTCGCTGACGTCAATCGCCTGCAGAATATTCTTCGGCTTTTGAAATTGACTGAGCATGGCGCGCTCAGAATACGACAAAACCGGAGCGTCCTCAGTGCTCACAGCGGCGAGACACATATGCAGGGAAGGCAGCTCGCCGATGACGCGGCGCCACTGGTCAATAACTTTTGCACCTTCGCGAAAAAAAGATTCATTATCCTCCTTGAGTGGTGTTGTCACCTCGATCTCCTGGAAAACGACATGGAAAGTTCCTTCAATCCAGGTCAACATATGCAGGTAAGCGCGCTCGACAGAATCATAAGCCTCCACAACAGCGTTGACAATTTTCCCCTTATTCACATAGATTTGGCCCTCTTTGTCACCGCGATTCAGATGAATGATGCCGGACTTTTTCCCCAGCTCCATCGTTTGAATCAAGTCGATGAGGTTCATCTCCCGCAAGCTTCCCCAAAATCCTCGATCGACGGGCTTGGCCACAAGCGTCGTCGGCTTGAATTCCTGGAATAGAGAGATGACGCGCGCCGCGACCTCTTCCGGATAATAGGGTTTTGCGACAAAATCATCGACCTTCATCTCGAGAAATTCGACGCGCTTTTTATAATCGGTCTCCAGAGTAGTCAACATGACGGGAATTCGATGCGTCGAGTATTGATTTTTAACCTGACGAAAGAATTCTTCGCTCTCTTTGCCTTCGTTTTTGATGTCGAAAATGACGAGATCAGGATGGTCGATCAGACAGAATTGAAAAGCCTCTTCAGCATTGCCAATCAGGGTGACGGCAAAAGCGCTATCCGTCAGCAGCTGCACCAATCGGTCGACGTCGGTTGATGCCTTATCATAGACCAAAATACGATGTGCTTGATATTCATTCACCTTGTCGTCACTCTCGCAGAATTCTGCTGCAACGGATCGTATTGCCCCTGCAATTCGTTCAACAGGGTGAAAAGGACGCGGCGGCAGCTGTTTTCGTCAATCCTGGAAATAAATCGCAACAGATAATTCTCATCCAGGCCGAGGTGCTCGCGCAGTTGCTGTGACTCAAAATCGCCGTTCGAGTACTGCTGCTTTGCGATGATGAGAACCGGCCCGGCCAGCTGTCGACGCAAGGATTTAAAAAGATAGCGATGATAACTCCAATTCATGTGATCCAGATCGATTAAAAAAATGTAGCCGATTGCCCTTGCCTTGAAATAGTCCAGTATGTATTTGAACTGCTCATTCGGATTCAAGCTCAGAACATGCAGCTGCTCACCGCCGCGAAAATTAACCAAGCCGTGATAAATGGGCGTTCTGGCTGCAGGCACCTCTATTTCATCGGGTGCACTGGCTGTCAGCATGGTGATGAAATCTCTATTGTTCTGATTCTCAGTACTCAATAAAATGACGTGTGTCTTGGCATCCATTGACCTGAAATCTTCGGTCGTGTCACGAGAGACGGGCAGGACGTGATTTTTGAATGCTCGGTAGGCCGTTTCCATAGTGCTTAGATCTTCCCGCTCGTCATCTTCCGGTTCGGCTATATCGCGATCTTGGGGAAAATTGTCGGGGGCAATTTTGTCGATCTCGCGCTCCGGATCAAAAGGCAGACGACTGGCCTTTTCAACCATGGCTTCTTGATCGAAAGAGTCAAATTCCGGAAACTCGTCTTCAGAGCTTTTGAATTGGACGGGCTGTTCAGCTGAAAAGTCTTTTAATACATGCAAAAAGCCCAGCTTGTAGAGTTTGACGATTCTCTTCAGGGTGATAATTTCATTTTCATGACTGTCGTCGATGATTCGTCCGAGGGATCTTTCGCCATCAAAAAGTTTCATGAACTCTTTGAGCTCCATGTTCATGTCCTTCTGAGCAATGATCTTTTTAAAATTTGCCGTCGTGATGACGACTGCATCCAGTGAGGGCAGTTGTTTCAGCAACTCATTTCGCAGATCCATTCGTTTGGCTCCTTGCAGTAAAAGCCCCATATTGCTTATAGTAAATTCATCCTCAACCTGGACTTCAGTGAATATCATGGAAAATCGTCCGCGATTCCAATAGATCATTTTATAAATAGCATCTTCGGCTCGCAACGATTCTGTGGCAGCGCTCATGATGCGTCCGCGGTTGAAAACAATTTGTCCGCTGTGGCCATTTTCGTTGTTCAAATTTAGGATGCCGGTCTTTTTTTCAGCGCCCAAAACTTCAATGAGATCGATGACAGCCAGATCTTCCAGTCGACCAGTGAATTTGTTGTCGCTTTCAACATTCATATCCCGATACGTTTCGATGCGGTTCTGCACCATATTGACACGCGCGACAATTTCACTCACATGCATTGGCTTGACGATGAAATCTTTAGCGCCCAATTTGAGGCTTTTCACACGATTCCAGACATCACTTTTGATGGAGAGGAATATGACATGGGTTAAATCGTTGTTTGGATTCCGTTGTACTTCTTTGAGCAATTGATAACCATCAATGCTCGCAGCGCTCAGCTCGCAGAGCACGATATCAAAGACATGACTGTTCAGGAGGGAGAGTGCTTCATCATTACTCACAGCGGTTGCCACCATATAGGAGAGAGCCTGAAAGTTCATTTCAAGAACTTTGAGGTTTTTGCGATCATCGTCGACTATGAGTATTCGTCGCCTATTCATACCATCTTAAACGCAATTAAATGTGCCTCGTATTTCCAAAAAAAAAGCCGGACGTGCATCCGGCTTTATTAACATGAGAAATGTGTTTTCATTGAGAAGAAATGGACTCGAAAATATTCACAAATCTATTTTCAGATGCCGATGCCTTTTTATGCTTTTCTTTGAAATAGATCACCTTGTCGCCAAGATCTTCGATCTCCATCAATGGAATCTGTGATACTCCTGCTCGATTAAAAATAGCAGCATGCGATTTGCCGAATTTTAATTCCCAACCGTCTGTATCATCGTCATTGGAGTGCCACAAATAGAGAAGCAGTTTGTCACACGCCTTGTCCGTCATCGCACGAATCGCAATGCTGTCTTTTGGCAAAGATCTCGGATCAAAATCTGCCAGTTTTTTATCTTTGGCCGATCCTGTGCCGTTTGCCGTGAACACCACTTTTGTCTTGTAGGAGGCCGTGGCCTTTTTTCTAGCCTTCACAGGTTCGCAAACGACCAATCCATACTTTGTATCTTTGTTGCGAATTTGTTTCGCCAGGTCCAGAGCTTTGTTCGTGACAGGTCGACTCACCTCCTCATTCAAGTTCGAATAGATGTTCTCCAGCTCTTCAAACTTTTTCCTGCACGTCGCGCACTGCTGCAGATGCATGCGGGCTTTACGTTTTTCACCCTCGCTCAGCTGCACGTCCAGACATAACAACTCTATGAGGTCATCGTAAGGACACCTGTTGAACGTCGTTTCTTCTTTTTTCATAATACGCAGATATTTTTGCCAAGTGACCGTTTAGTTCGCTTTTCTTTAAAAGCTAACCTAATGTACTGACAAAAAAAGAATATTACGGAAAATATTTACATTAATTCTTTCAAATGTTTCCGAAACTCTTTTTTTGCCACTTTGGCAAGATACTCGAACACCGACCGCTCGTTCTGTCGGTATTCCCTCTGCGTCAGATCCGGCAAGTAATGTCGCAAGTTTCTAAAATAGGAAGAGTTATCCTTCTTTTGAATGAGATCATTCAATACATCTCGCAGGGCCTTGGCATAAATATCTGCGCGTTCATTGTCCAGTTTTTCTGAACGCAAATATTGCGAATGTATTTTCTTCCTGACCTTTTCCATCACCACATCAATGTAACCCTCGATCTCCTTTGTCTCCAGTTCATCGAGTGGCGTGGCCGTCATTTCATCTTCTGACAATCGGTCTTTGACGGCGTTGAATTTCACTCTGCGTATGAGCTTGACGATGGTCTCGATCGGCAAAAAGTTCTGATAGTCATCAAATTCGTGCACGGTTTTCAATAATTTCCTGATCGAACTCGACACAGAATCGGATGGACTGTATATGTCAATGAAACGCGTATGCAAGATATCCTCGGGAATCGGCGGTTGTTTGCGCCTGAGATAGCTGGCGATCGCATCCGCATCGATCGGCTCTTCCTTATGCAGCTCTAGTCCATTTTTATAAAACACGAACTCTTTGCCGAGATCGACAAAGCTTTCGAGTTTCTCTGATGTTCGAATGGCCACTTTAATATTTCTGACGATCTTGGCGCCTTCAGGATCGCGCTCGCGAAAAATGCGCGACAGCTCCTGCTTTGTCTTGCGAACGACCAATCTCCGAGTCAGAATCAAGACATCCGCATTCGTAATATTTTCAAACTCTTCGTACTTTGGCTCATAATATTTTATCAGTTGCGGAAACTTGCCATCTCCGTCGCCGCTGAAGAGCTCGGCGATACAATCGACAGCGAGGTCTGCCAATTCCACGTCCGTATCCACTCGTTCGCCGGAAATTCTCTTACCGATGATCTCTTGGTATTTCAGATAGCCGAGAGAAATCTTTTGCGTGAGATTTATGAATTCAACCAGTTGTGCCTGGCAATAGGTCCCTGCGCATATATCTCGAACCAATTGTGCTAAACCATTCTTCTCCATATGTCCCGTTCGATTTTTATACCATCCAGCCGTCGTCCCGCGCATCACGTCTTTGAACATGCTCACCACCCACACCATTGACGGCCATTTCCGCGGGTCGTCTGAAATGCGTTCCGTAAAAGGACTGGGCATTTCTGATGCTTGGCTTCAAGCAAAATACATACCATTTTCGAGTCGGGAAAATCGGGCTAAATGCTTAAAAATCGTGCGTAAAAAAGGAGGGATGCAGAAAAGTGTAACAAAAAGTATGTGCAGCACCGAAACAGTGTATCGTCCTAAAACAAAAACGGGCGAACCAAGGTCCGCCCGTTCACCGCAAAACGTGCTGTGAAGCTCTTAGCTGCTTTTAACCATCGGAAGCCCGTATTTTTTTGCCTTGCGATAGATGGTTGCTCTGCCGATGCCTAACTGTTTTGCGGTTTTTGAAATATTTCCTTCGCATTCTAGCAAAGCCTGACGCAACGCCTGCTCCTCCAGCTTTTCTATCCAGCTCGCGAGCGTATTATCAGACTCGTAAATTCTTTTTTCGCCCAGAGAGCGAACCGCCGGCGGCAAGTCTTTTGCACTGATTTCCGATCCGTTCGCCAGCACCACAGCTCTCTCCATGGCGTTTTCCAATTCGCGCACGTTTCCGGGCCAACTATAAGCCATCAAGAGCTCTAAAGAATCCGGAGAGATGCCTTTGATCTCTTTACTCTCTTGTTCATTATATTTTTGCAGAAAATGCGCCGCTAACAACGGTATATCATCCTTTCGTTCGCGCAGCGATGGCAATTTGATCGGGAATACGGAGATTCGATAGTACAAATCCTCACGAAATCCGCCATCTTTCATCTCCTCTTCAAGATCTTTGTTGGTGGCCGAGATGACGCGAACATTCACTTTGATCAGTTCACTTCCGCCAACGCGCTCAAATTCTCGCTCCTGCAAAATGCGCAATATCTTGGACTGCGTCGCCGGCGTCATCAGACCTATTTCATCCAGAAATATGGTGCCGCCATCAGCCTGCTCAAACTTGCCAATTCGACGCCCCGAAGCGCCGGTGAATGAGCCTTTCTCATGTCCGAACAGCTCGCTCTCGAGCAAAGACTCTGGCAGCGCTGAACAGTTCACCGCCACAAATGGCTTGTTGGCGCGTGCCTTGGAATGATAGTGAATGGCGCGCGCAATCAATTCCTTTCCCGTGCCACTTTCACCCTGGATTAAGACCGTGACATTGCTGTCGACCACCTTCTCGACGGCTTTGAAAGCATCCTGCATGACGCCGCTCTGACCGACAATGTTCGAAAAGGTATACTTGTTCTTCAACTCGGAACGAAGCTCATTCACCTCTTTTTGCAGCGAGCTGTTGATCAGAGCGTTCTGAACAGTGACCAGCAACCGGTCGCGGGCAAAGGGCTTTGTCAAGAAATCATAAGCGCCCAGCTTCATCGAATTGACCGCCCGCTCAATGGTGCCATGCGCCGTCATCATGATGACCGGAATCCGCGGATCCTCTTCCTTGATTCTCTTCAACGTCTCTATGCCATCAATCCCCGGCATCTGAATGTCAATCAGACAAAGATCGGGCAACTCTTCCTTCACTAACTTGAGGCAGGCCTCACCGCTCAAAGCTGTGGTCATATCATATTTTCGCTCTTTGCGCAGACTCGCCTCTATCATTTTACATATATTCTTGTCATCATCGACAATCAATATCTGTGGTCTTTTCTTCTCTTCCAAGATGCTGTCTCCAATTAAAACAACTCTCGATTCATTGAAAAACCATTCAACAGTAAGATATTAAGAATTACCAGATTAATACGCAAGAACTTTTTTGTATGAAATTGAGACACTTTTACTCTCTAATCTCAAAGAGAGACATTAATTTTTTTTCATCCGTGGGTTTCATCTCTATTTGCAGCCTGAACCATTGCTCGTCGAGGAAATCGAGCGGAAGCTTCACCCAGTCTTTCTCCGTCGTGAGGACGACATCCGCGCGCAGCTCCTGGACCTTCATCTTCACTTTTTGCACATCGTCCTGCCCATAACGGTGATGATCATTGAACGCCATAAATCCCAAAATGTTCACGCCCAATTCCCGCAAAGTGTGCATAAAGTTATCCGGCTGCGCCAGACCGCAAAAGGCAAAAGTCCTGCTCCCCCGCACGGCGCTGAGCAACGAATCGCCTTTTTGATTGACAATATCCTTCACAACATACTGAGCGAAAAGTATAGGAATCCTCACGTTCAGCAACTCTTCAGGCCGCTCCTGCCCGAGGCCATTCACCAGGATGGCATGCGCACGAAGGAGATTTTTTTTGGGCTCTCGCAGCGGCCCGGCGGGCAAGCAAAATCCGTTGCCAAGAGGACGGTTCTGCCGAAAGGTCAGTAGATCAAAATCTCTCTTCATCCTTCTGTGCTGAAAGGCGTCATCAAGGATGATGATATCCGGGGCAAATTTTTCCATTGTCAGCGCTGCCGCTCGAACTCGATTTGCATCGACGACGACAATCGCTCTGCGACACAACCGGGCGAGCAAAAACGGCTCATCGCCGCACTCTTGCACCGGCCGCAAAATGTTCCGGCCATCAGAGACAACGACCGTGCCCCGAGAGTGACGTCCATATCCCCGACTGATGATCGCAACTCTTTTATGCAGCGACAAAAATTTGTCAGCGAGATAGTGCACGGTGGGTGTCTTGCCGGTGCCGCCGACAGTGATGTTGCCCACGCTGATGACGAAAGCATCAACGGCAAAGCTCTTGAAAAAGCCGACCGCATACAGTTTATTCCGGATGGCCACGACGATGCTGAAGAGGAAAGAGAGCGGCCAGAGCAGGAGGGCCGGCCATTTATGCTCGAAAAATCGCATCCGCCTCCTGTTCCAATGCCAGCATTCTCTGCTCAACAAAGGATCGTTGCGCTTCCAGCTCATCGAGCGATAACCTGCGGGGGATCTTGATCGGCTCGCCATAGAGTACGCAACATTTTGAAAATGGCCACCATAACGTAAAACGATCCCATGAGCTGATGACGATTGGCTTTTGCGCAGCAAAGGTGAGGGGAAGGATGTTTGCCCCGGAGCGTTGCGCCAAAAGGATGGCGCCCATCTTGAGTTGCTGGCGCGGCCCGTTCGGCCCGTCCGGCAAGACAGTGCACCGTTCGCCATTCTTCAGCTGGCGCAGCATATCGCGAAAAGCCCGCTGCCCGCCCCGAGTGCTCGATCCGCGTACAGTTCGATAACCGAGTCGCAAAATCGTCTGGGCGATGATCTCGCCGTCGCCGTGCTCGCTGACCATCGCCGATATGCTCTGCCGACGGTGGACATATATCGGCAGCAACATCTTCCCATGCCACACGAGATAGATGAGCCCGTTTTTTTCACGCATCGCCCGACGCCAATGGTGCGCATGCTGGACGCGCATACGCGCCGTCTTGCCCAGAGCAAGGATAAAAAGCCATGCAAATTTAATGGCGAGATAATGAAGCAGACGCTTGCGACGATTTTCACGCATTATTTATCACCGGATGAAATCATTTCGAGAATAAGCCTGGCCGTTCGTGCAGCAGCGCCGCTTTCTCCCAATCTGCTTTTCACCTCCGCCATCCTGGCCATTTTCTCCTGACGATAGCGGGCGTCGAACAGACACTTTTCGAGCTCACTCGCCATCACTTCCGGACGGATGGCATCCTGGATGAATTCTTTGGCAATCTCATCCTGGCCGATGATATTGACCAGACCAATGTGCGGGATCTTGATCATCCTTTTGCCGAGAAAATATGAAAGAGAGGAGACGCGATAGAGCAGCACAAACGGCAGCTGAAAACAGGCGGCTTCCAGCGTGGCGGTGCCGGAGGTAATGATGCCTGCGGTCGCATAGGACAGCAATTCATAGGTCGCGCCCTTGACAATTGTGACGGATTGGCCGGCGTGCCGTTCGATGAGATCGCGCGGGATGGTGTCCGCCTGAGCGATAGCAACTTCAATTTGGTGCACGTTGCGCAGGTGCTGAACCGCCCTCAGCATGGCGGGCAGGAGGTTGTCAATTTCCTGCTGTCGGCTTCCCGGCAGCAATGCCAGAATCGGCTTTGCCGGAGAAAGACCAAACCTTTGGCAGAACGCCTCGCGCGACAGGTGAACCTCGAGGCCGTCCGCCAGCGGGTGTCCGACAAAATGGGCGTCTATGCCAAACGCGCGAAAAAATTTGACTTCAAAATCAAAAATCACCGCCATCCGATCGATGAACGACGCCATCTTCCTGGCGCGGCCCTGATGCCACGCCCACACCTGCGGGGCGATGAAATAGAACACCGTGAATCCCATTGCTTTCAATTTTTTCCCCAGACGCAAATTCAGACCGGGATAATCGATCAGCACGACGACGGCCGGATTTCTCTGCACGGCTGCCCTGACGAGATCTCTGTAGACCTTGATGAAAAACGGCAGATGCTTCAGGATCTCGGTGAAACCGACATAGGCGAGATCCTGGACATGATAGAGCAACTCCATGTGCGGCGCCATCTGCTCCCCGCCAACGCCGAACAATTCGACACCCGGCTCCTCTTTGAGGGCCTGCGCCAGTTTTCCGCCGTGCAGATCGCCGGATGCCTCGCCGGCGATGATCATTATTTTTTTTACCATAAGCTAGCGCGCCCTGTTCTGCCCGGCAGCGCCGGCGATCTTTTCTCGAATTCGCATCGCGACTGTCAGCGCTCGCAGTCCATCCGCAGCACTGACGACCGGAGTCGTTTTTGCAGTAAGGGCATTGAAGAAGCTCTTCCATTCCGCCTGCATCGCATCTTCGGCAGGAACCGGCGGCCTTTCATACAGAATATTGCGCCGATATTTTCCCTTATCGATTTGCCCCAGATGAATGGCAGCCGTGGCCTGCTCGTCCTGCTCAGCAAGACGAAAGATCTCGGTGAGCTTTTGCAGAAAATCGATCGAGATATAGGCGTCGTTTTGAAAGAGCCGCATCTTTCGCATCTTACGCTGCGAGATGCGGCTGGCGGTGACATTGGCAACGCTGCCATTGTCAAACTCTATGCGGGCGTTGGCGATATCCGCTTCATCGGAGACAATGGCAACGCCGTTGGCATGAATGGCCGAGACCGGACTTGACACCAGGGTGAGAATGATATCGATATCATGAATCATCAGATCGAGAATGACGGCCACATCAGTGCCGCGCGGATCAAAGGGAGCCAGTCGATGCGATTCAATGAAGAGCGGTTTCAGCTCGAAAGAATCGAGCGCCCTGATGGCCGGATTAAAACGTTCGATATGGCCGACCTGCACCGGAATTTTTTTAGCAGCAGCGAGGTCGACGATCTCCTGCGCTTCGGCAATTGTGCCGGCAATGGGCTTTTCGACAAACACCGGTCTGCCGTGCTGCAGGGCGTTGCGCACCGCAGCCAAATGAGTGCTGGTCGGCACAGCGACGCCGATGACATCGGCAGATCTTATCAGCTCATCCTCGGACGAGCAGGCCGTGCAATTGAATTTTTCAGCGACAGCAGTGCACTGCGCTTCATCCGTGTCGTACACGCCGACAAGCTTGGCTTCCGGCATATTCGCCAGGGCATTGCAGTGAAAAGAGCCGAGCTTGCCGACGCCAACGATTCCGACCCGATAAGGTGTCATTCTGCCTCCATAGTTTCATCCGTCGTTCTATTGCCGCAATTTAGCGAATCTGCGGCTAATTATCAAAAAGTTAAAATTCACAGCCAGCTACAGATGTTTCATCGCATGCTCTGTTTTAAGGTCTTGGAATTTCTGCTGGAAATTCATATTTTTATTAATAATGCACCTCTAACTGAAAGGATCACCCCGATGGTATTCGCCAAAGTCGAATCATATCGCGACCTCATCGTTTGGCAAAAAAGCCACGAATTCGCCATCGAGCTTTTTAAAACAAAATTTGCCAAAAAAGCAAGTGAACCGTTGGCAGCGAAAATCAGAGAGCGAGCCGCCGTCGTTGCCCAGACCATTGCCATCGGCTTTAAGAGACGGGGTAAAAAAGACAAGCTTTATCGTTACCGAGGGGCGCTGGCGGCCATCCAGGAACTGGAATATCTGCTGCTCCTGGCGAATGATTTGGGTTTGTTGAAAAATTTCGCCAAACTTGCAGAGGAGAGGGAATCGATCGAAAGAATGATCAAGGGGCTCATTCATTCGAACTCACCGGCGCCGGAGCGGAAATAAACCAGCGCCGCTAATTTCTTGTGGCATACCAGCTGGTTTGCACGACGAGCATGACGACTGTCGCCAACTGGACGGTGATGAGAGCAATATCGCGAAGCAGATCCTCGGTCTCCAGCTTTTCCGGGACATAGACAAGATCGCCCATCTCCACGACCGTGCTCTTTTTGCCCAGCATCTCGCCGGTCGCCGCTCTTTTCACTCGCACTTTTCTTTTCCAGGCGCCGACGTTGTAACCACCGGCCTGCTTTATGTAATAGGCCGCATCTTTGTTCGGCGCATAGGGAACCAGTCCCGGATTTTTGACATGACCGACGACATTGACCGTATACTCCCTGGCAGGGACGACGATCACATCCTGATCGCTGAGGGCGATATCATATTTTTCATCATCCTTTTCAAAGAGCGCAACAAAATTGGTCGAGACCAGGCCTTTCAACTCCCTTGATCGTTCGCGAAAATAGGCCTTTTCTTTGCGTTCCATCTCTTGCACGGTCATGTACGAGAGCCGCTCAAAATCGACGTCTTCGCGGTCTTTATATGAACTGCGAATGACGTGCGCAGCATTCAGAGCGGCCTGATCCGTAAAACCACCCGCTGCATCGATCATCTCTGACAGATAGGTCGGATCCTTCAGCAGCGCATATTCGCCCGGATACTTGACCTCGCCCTGAATTTCGATTGTTCGTTTTTTGTGAAAATTCGGCACACTTCGCAAGAAAACTCGGTCATCCGGCTTCAAAGGGATTGCGAGAGCGCGCTCGATATTCCCGGCGTCTGACCAATCAAGCTCGATGACGATCTCCTGAGCGCGACTCGAATTGTCGACAAAGCGGGCGATGAAAAGTTTGCTTGAATCCGCATCGATCGAGAATCCATGCGCCATATCCAGCAGATCGCGAACGTCATCGCCCGGCGCGTACTCAAAGGCGCCTGGAGTGCGCACCGCCCCGCTGATAGATATTTCGCCAACCTCCTGCTGCACCGTCGGCACGATGATGACGTCGCCATCGACGAGATGCGGATTGGCATCCAAATCGCCTGCCAACTCATATTTG
Organism: Candidatus Zhuqueibacterota bacterium; assembly: GCA_003854995.1. Taxonomy (GTDB): domain Bacteria; phylum Zhuqueibacterota; class Zhuqueibacteria; order Residuimicrobiales; family Krinioviventaceae; genus Kriniovivens. The sequence continues at coordinate 13,936 of RQOI01000155.1, read as the reverse complement.
AGCAGATCAGCGCGAAGGACCGAGTTATCGCGGCGCTTGACAAGAATGCTCCTCTTTGAGCCGACTTTTACCAGCAACTCTTCATATTGCTCAGGCGTCAATTCTTCATCTGTTTTTTTAACTGGCAGGGCGCGATTGTTTTCGCGCGGATTCTCGGGCAGCGGGAACGGCGGCGGTGTTTGCACGAGCCCGCCCGCCATGAAAATCGCATCTGAGGCGCGCGCCAGACCGTTGACGCTGACCAGTCCCGGAAAGTTGACTGCGCCGCTCACCGAGACGCGAAAAGTGCGAAGCTGGATGAGCGTGATGCTAATTTGCTCTGAATAAAAAGCTGACCGCAGCTTTTCAGCCAGAATCGCCTTGGCTTCAGCCAGCGTTTCTCCGGCGACCATGTAACTACCGGCTGACGGCAGAACAGCATAGCCCTCGGGAGAGATCATGATCGGCTGGCTGTACTCCTCATTGCCGGCGATGATGATATCGAGCACATCGCCGGGACCCACGATATAAGCGTTTTCATCCACAGGATGTTCAATGTCCGGGGAATCGGGCAGTTGCAGAGATGTCTTTTTCGAGGCCTTTTGCAAATCCTTCATCGAGGATAACGATGAGAGGTCTTGAACAAAAGTCGGTGATGCAAGCAGGCAAAGAAGCACAAGCAGATGACGCATTCTAGAAACTCCACAATTGATTAATTGACTTGCTGCAAGATATCGACGATTCGTTTGGACGCCAATCCATCCCACAGCGGCGGAATCTGCGCATTTTCCGCAAATCCATTCATAGCCTTTTCATAACCCGCGAGAATGTCCTCCGGTTCCATGCCGACCAGTTGATTGGTACCCAGCTCGGATGTGATCGGCCGCTCTGTGTTCTCCCGCAACGTCAGACAGGGGATTTTCAAAAACGTGGTCTCCTCCTGGATGCCACCCGAATCGGTCACGATCAATTTGGCTTGGCTCATCAGATTCAGAAAAGGCAGATAACCCAGCGGTTCGGTGAGATGGATGTTCGACATTTTTGCCATGTCGTCATCAAGACCCAAAACAGTGAGCATCTTTCGCGTTCGCGGATGAATGGGAAAAACGATGGGCATATCGGATTGGATTTTCTCCAGGGCCCGCAAGATTTTTCGCATATTTTCGCGACTATCGACATTTGAAGGCCGGTGCAGCGTCATCAAAGCATAGCCGCGCGCAAAGAGGGAGAACTGCCGCAGCATGTCCAGTTCAGCGGCCTTTTGCAAATGTTCAACCAGCGAATCGATCATGCAATTGCCGACCAGAAAGACCTTGTCATCCGGGATGCCCTCTTTTTTCAGATTATCCAGACCAGACTGTTCAGTCACGAACAGATAATCAGAGATCGAATCTGTCAGAATCCGATTGATCTCTTCCGGCATGCTGCGATCAAAACTCCGCAGACCCGCCTCGACATGGGCGATCGGGATCCGCAGTTTCGCAGCCGCCAGCGATGCCGCAATGGTCGAATTGACGTCGCCGACGACAATGAGCAGATCTGCCGGCTCCTGCAGAAGGAACTTTTCCACTTTGATCAAAATGGCCGCGGTCTGTTCTGCGTGCGTTCCAGAACCGACGCCAAGATAGACATCCGGCTGCGGCAGTCCTAACTCGACGAAAAATGTCGAGGACATTTTTTCATCATAGTGCTGGCCAGTGTGCAACAAAATGGGAGCAAAAGACGAAGAGGCTTGCATACGACGATGAATGGGCGCGATTTTCATAAAATTGGGTCTTGCCCCAACGACATTGACTACTTTCATAAGAGTCTTTCTAGAATCGTGTTCCAGCCCCCAGTTTTGAAATTTTATCGCTCCCTTTGATATTTTTCGTGAGATTGCGCGTATCGACAATGGCGTTGGCGTGCTCAACGATAAAATCGGCATCATAGATCGAATGATTGGTCGCGATGACGACGACATCGGCCGCAGCCAGACTCTCGGCGGTCAATGGGACGGAGTTGAACGAGACGCCAGAGACGCGGATCTCCGACACGTGCGGATCATTGTAGCAAATATTGTCAACTTGAACGCCTCGCTGCAGCAAAAACTCCATGATCTTGAGTGCGGGTGATTCTCGCGTATCATCGACATCTTTTTTGAAAGCGACGCCCAAAATCATTATTTTTGCCTTTTGAAATGGAACGCCGACGTGGCTCAAGGCGCGCCGAATGAGTCCGAGCACATAAAAAGGCATATTTTCGTTCGTCTCGGCAGCGAGTTCGATGAACTGGGTGTGAAAGTCATATTCGCGCGCCTTCCACGACAAATAGTAGGGATCAATCAGGATGCAATGGCCGCCTATGCCCGGGCCAGGAAAAAACGGCATAAAGCCATAGGGTTTGGTCGCCGCAGCCTCGACCACTTCCCAGATGTCAATGCCGCCCATCCGGTCGCACAGTCGGGCCATTTCGTTGACAAGAGCAATGTTGACGCTGCGGAATATGTTCTCGAGCAGCTTTTCCATTTCAGCAACTTTGGGCGACGACACCGGGACCACCTGATTGATGATCTGCTGATTCACCAGACAGGCCAGCTCGGTGCATTTTTTTGTCACGCCGCCGACAACGACCGGTGTGGTCGCTGTGGTGAAAATCTGATTGCCCGGATCGATTCGCTCCGGCGAAAAGGCGAGGTAATAGTCCTTCCCGACTGTCAAACCGGTCTTGTCGAGAATGGGCTGGAGGATGCCCTCAGTGGTATCCGGGAAGGTCGTGCTCTTCAGGATGATCAATTGATCTTTGCGAAGGCCCGCTGCTATGCCCTGGGCCGCTGCTTCGATGTAGCTGACATCGGGTTCTTTGTTCTTTGTGAACGGCGTCGGGACACAAATATAAATGACATCCAAATCCGCAATGTCAGCATAACTCGTTGTGGCTGACAGGCGCTTTTCTGAGACAGCTTTTGCCAGCTTGCTGTCTTCCACATCATCAATATAATTCACCCCGCGATTGATACTCGCTGTTTTCTTTGCGTCACTGTCAATCCCGACAACTGAAAATCCCTTGCTGGCGAACTCGACAGCCAGAGGGAGCCCCACATATCCCAGACCAATGACGCCAATTTTTGCTGATTTGTCTTCAATCCGTCCCTGCAAACTCATTGTGCCTCCGAAATCTAAAGTTCTTTTTTATAATTCGCTTTGTAAAATTCTTTATATTCGCCGCTCTTCAATTTTCCCCACCAGGCTTTATGGTCGACATACCACTGAATCGTGGAATGCATCGCCTGTTCGAATTTGTGCCCCGGCGTCCAACCCAGCGCGGCAATCTTTCCTGTATCCACTGAATAACGGCGATCATGACCGAGTCTATCCTGGATATAGTTTTTAAGAGAGTCGGGCTTGTGCAGATAGTGCAGGATGAGATCGGTGATCTGAATATTCATCCGTTCATTGCCGCCGCCGATGTTATAGACCTGCCCGTGCGCGCCATGACCAAGGAGAAAGTCGACTGCATCGCAGTGATCGCGGACATAGATCCAGTCGCGCACATTTTTGCCATCACCATAGATCGGCAGGCTTTTATCCTCCAGCGCATTTGTCACAAAGAGAGGGATGAGCTTTTCAGGATACTGATACGGTCCAAAGTTGTTCGAACAGCGCGTGATGATGACGGCAAGCCCGTAAGTGACAAAGTAAGAATAGGCGAGGCGGTCGGCGCCCGCTTTGGAAGCGGAATAGGGGCTGGATGGCTCCAGGATGTCGGTCTCCTTGAATGAACCGTCGATGATGCTGCCATAGACCTCGTCGGTGCTGATCTGGATGAACTTTTCAACGCCATGCTTGCGCGCCGCTTCCAGGAGAATGAACGTGCCATAGACATCCGTTTGGATGAAAGCGTCGGGAGCGCCGATGGATCGATCCACATGACTCTCGGCGGCAAAATTGACCACGATGTCCGCTTCTTGCACCAGCGGATCGACCGTCTTTGCGTCACAAATGTCGCCCTTGACGAATCGATAGTTCTCCCTCGTTTCGACATCGATGAGATTTTCAAGATTGCCCGCATAGGTCAATTTGTCCAGATTGATGACACAGACGTCGTCATCATACTTTTCAAATAAATAATGAATAAAATTGCTGCCGATAAAGCCGGCGCCACCGGTCACGAGATACGTTTTCATGGCATTTCTCGCTTTTTTTCACGATCTGGAATACATTGATGAAAAGTCAGAAAATGTACAAAGCCGCAGGCAAAAAATCAATTCATTTATTGTCTGATGCCCTTGCAAAGGATGTGCTAAACTACAGCACATGATGAATTTTCGCAGACAAAATGAAATTGTTTTTTCGTGCCAAATAGCATTGAATTGCGTCACATTATTCACTATATTTTCGCAGCCATTCAAACCAATCAAGATAAAGATGAACACGACGATCAGAATCGCTTTGGCGCAAATAAATACGACGGTCGGAGATCTCGACGGCAATTATGAAAAGATCATCCGGACACTGAAAACCGCTCGTGCGGAGCGCTGTCATCTTGTCGCTTTTCCTGAATTGACCATCACGGGATATCCTCCCGAGGATCTTGTGCTGCGGCGACAGTTCATTCAAGACCAAAAAAAAATTCTGTCCGCCATAGCGGCACAGGTCGACGATATCGCGTGCATCGTCGGTTTTGTCGATGAGAGCGCCGAGACACTCCATAACAGCGCCGCTGTGCTGCAAAACGGCGACATCAAGGCGGTTTATCACAAGATCGAACTGCCGAATTACAGCGTATTTGATGAGGAACGGTATTTTGCAGCCGGAGAAAAGCCCCTCGTCATTTCTCTCAACGACATTCTGATCGGCATCAGCATTTGCGAGGACATCTGGATTCCGGACTCGGTCGCCGAAGCGCAGGCCCTGCACGGCGGCGCAGAGATCCTGCTCAACATCTCGGCTTCGCCTTTTGCTGTTGGCAAAGGCCGCGACCGGATTGAGCTCTTGCAGAAAAAAGCTGAAAAAACGGCGGCCATTGTGGCTTATGACAATCTCGTGGGCGGACAAGACGAACTGGTATTTGACGGACAGAGTTTGATCATCGGACCTGACGGCGAGGTCTGGCGTCAAGGAGCTGCCTTTGCTGAGGAATTGATCATCCATGACCTGGATGTCGCTACAGTGCGCCGACGGCGGCGAACTGTTCGTTTGCCCTATGCAGCGTCTGACCTGAAATTCAGGTCATGCGAGAGGGTGAAACTGGCCACTGAGGAGAGGGCTGCGGGCGTCCCGCAAAAAATAACGCCGGTTGAAATGACGCTCGAAGAAGAAATCTATGGCGCGATTATATTAGGATTGCGCGATTACGTGCACAAAAACGGCTTTCAGCAGGTCGTCTTTGGCCTCAGCGGCGGCATCGACTCCGCGCTCGTCGCCACGCTGGCAGCCGACGCGTTGGGGCCGCAGAATGTGAACTGCATCACCATGCCGTCCCAGCATAGCAGCGCCGGCAGCGTCGTCGATTCGATACAGCTTGCGGAGAATCTGGGCATCAAAATGATCAACTTGAGCATCACCGACATTTACCGTCGATATCTTGAACTGTTGCAGGAGCTTTTTGCCGGTCGAGAACCGGACGTCGCGGAGGAAAATCTGCAGGCGCGCATCCGGGGCACTATCGTCATGGCTCTCTCCAATAAATTCGGCTGGCTCCCGTTGGCAACGGGCAATAAAAGTGAATTGAGCGTCGGTTATTGCACGATCTATGGCGATATGGTCGGTGGCTTTGCACCTCTCAAAGACGTCACCAAGACGATGGTGTACAAATTGTCGAACGATCGAAATGCGATTGCCGGGTTCGATCTGATTCCCAGGAGCATCATTGAAAAAGCGCCCTCTGCCGAGCTCCGTCCGAATCAGAAGGATCAGGACAGCCTGCCGCCATACGACGAGCTGGACGCCATCCTCGAGCTCTATGTCGAAAAACGGCAGGGAGTGAGCAGCATCGTCGCCCAGGGCTATCGTGCGGAGACGGTTCAGCGCGTCGCCCGCCTGGTCGATCTGAACGAATACAAGCGCCGCCAGGCAGCGCCCGGGGTCAAAATCACCCATCTGGCCTTTGGCAAGGACAGACGGGTGCCGATCACAAATCATTACAAGGGACGATAAAAAAGACTTGACTTTTTCGATTTATCTTTTTATAATCAATCAGCCTCAACGAGGCTAATCTGATTTTACCCTTCCAAACATGAAAAGCTGAAATTTCAGAAGCCCGCCCGGAATTTCAGCTTTTTCTTTTTATATCGGACGCTGTTTTGCAAGTGCAGCGCGTCGCCCTTCAATGAAACCTCCGGTATAGCGCAGCAGGATGTAAAATATCATCGGCAACAAGAGGATGAATTTTATAAAATCGGCGGCGCTGCTCTTATACAGTCGACGCCCAATGGCTAGGATTCGAACCAGAGGCAATAAAGGCAGCAGCAGTGGATATTTTACAAACACGACGCCCTTGAGTTTATATTTATGCCGATTGATCGCTGCCCCATATCCTAATTCGCGTTGATTTTTGATGATTTTCCTGAGACTGGTGCGGTTTCGATGCCAGATCACCGCTTTGGGCTGATAGAACAGCTCAGTTCCTTTTTCCTTCACTCTTCGGCAATAGAGGCTGTCACTCCCTTTCACTTGATCGATGAAGAGGCCATATTCGTCAAAGACAGTTTTCGCAAAAGAAAGATTGCAGGTGCCAAAGTGGGTGTTGTCGGTCGTCTCTTTAGATTTGATGAACTCGCTGAACTCTAGCAGATAATCGATCGTCCCGGCGATGCTCCTGGGGGTGCCATTCAGAACTCTGCCGCCGACAACCCTGTAACCGCGGCGATGTGAATTCACGAGTTCCTGCAGCCAGTCGTCCTTGACGATACAATCTGTGTCGGTGAAAGCGAGATACTCCCCTCTCGCCACGCGGATGGCATGGTTTCGGGCGGTGCCGGGAAACGCTCTTTCGCTCAATTCAATGACTTTCACAGATGAGTAGCGCTGGCGAATCAGCTCTGCAGTATCATCGCCGCTCGATTCGACGACGATCACTTCGTACGGAAAATTCGTCTTTTGTCGTAAAACGGAATCCAGCGCATCGAAAATGACATGCTTTTGATTATAGGACGGTAAAATTACTGTGACCAACATCGACTTGTCGATCCCTTCCATCATTGTGTTCTTTTCCTATTAACCTACACTCCAATGGTCAGATATGCGAAAGATTAGCGCGGCAAAAATGAAACGGCGAAAACGGGGCGAGCAAGAGCGGAAATCGGATGGACAAAAAGCAAAATCCCCATCGATGGTCATACGTGTGCGCCCACAGGGAATCGAACCCCGAACCTCCTGATTAAGAGTCAGCTGCTCTGCCAATTGAGCTATGGGCGCAAGGGAAAAAGGTGTCGCCTGAGCCGAGAGTGAGGGCGCCGGGAATCGAACCCAGGACCGACGGCTTAAAAGGCCGCTGCTCTACCTAGCTGAGCTACGCCCTCAGACATAGATTAAAATATACTATTTCCTGATTTTAAATGCAAATTAAAAAATTTCAATATTCGGCCTTTTCGCCGTGTGATGTGGCCGCCGCTTGTCCAGTTCTTGCCAGAAAAGGGCTGCGACGGCTGCCTTTACAAGCATAGAAGGAATGAATACGGCCACTCCGGCGTAGAATACGTGCCAAAATGAAACCTCTTGCCGTAAGATGATCGCGATGTGAAAATACAACCAGACGGCGCCGCCACATAAAATCATCAGCATACCCAGCAAAAGAATCAGCACCACTTTCATCAAAGAGATATCTCGCGTGCGTGACTTGAGCGTTGAAATGACACAGGCCGAAGCCGGCAGGAGGAGCAGATAGCCGAAAGTCGGTTGCATGACATAACCCAAACCACCGCCATTGGCGAAAACAGGGAGCCCCAGCAGACCGAGTGACAAATAGGCCGCCTGACTCAATGTCGCCCACCGCGGCGGCAGCAGCAGCGCTGCCAACGCCGTGAAAAGCGTCTGCAGGGTGAACGGCACCGGGTAAAACGGGATCTTGATAAAGGCGCCGACAGCGGTGAGAGCGGTGCAAAGGCCGGACAGCACGAGAATTCTCGCGCTCATTTTACTCTGAGAGTTCAGCCGAGTGAATTGACCTTGCTTTTCTGATGACCCTTTGGTAATTTTCATGTTATGCAAAAGAAAAGAGTGCAACATTACAAATTAAGACATTTTTTCAGAAAATGCATGCGATATTTCCACCCCTTTTTCGCTTCTCTGCTGCTGTGGCAGGTATCGATTCGCGCCGATGAAGCGCCTGCGAGCGTCGTCAGGGAGTTTCATCTCGATTTTGCAGCGCCAGACGACTCGCACCAGCTGCTGGCGCATAGAGAGGTATCGCGTCCTAAAATCGGTCTGGCGTTGAGTGGCGGCGGCGTTCGCGGTGTGGCGCAGGCCGGGGTGCTGAAAGTCCTGGAGCAGGAAAATATTCCGATCGACTTGATCGTCGGCACCAGCATCGGCGGCGTCATTGGCGCGCTCTATGCATCCGGCAATTCGGCGGATGAAATCATCGATCTGGCGAGGACAATAGATTGGCGCGCCGTGCTATCGGATGCGCCACAACGGTCATCGCTCTTTTTAGGTGAAAAACAAAAGCGCGGCCGGGCGCTGCTTCAGTTCAGGATGGACCACTGTAAACCAATCGTGCCGGAAGCCTATAGTCCTGGGCAAAAGCTACACACGCTCTTCACCGAACTTGTGCTCAACTCTTATTGCCACGCCTCCAATTTCGACCAACTGGTCATTCCGCTCAAAATCATTGCCACGGATATTAAATCGGGTGCAAAAATCATCCTCGATAGCGGAGATCTCGCGCAAGCAATGCGCGCGACCGTCGGCATTCCTCTCCTCTTCAGTCCCATCCACTATGACTCTTGCGCTCTCATTGACGGCGGCGTGGTGAACAATATTCCCGTGACAGAGACAAAGGCTGCAGAGGCCGATATTGTCATCGCTGTCGACACGACATCTCCACTGCGCTCCGCAGAGCATTTGAACACCCCCTGGGAGGTGGCGGATCAAATCACCACCATCATGCAACAGGAGAATAACCGGGCCCAGCTTGCCGCTGCTGACGTCACCATCACATTTGATGATCTGGAGATCGTCTCAACGGATTACGAGGCAATTGATTCATTATATCATGAAGGCATTCGCCGCACCAGACAGCAAATGGCCCTCATCGTGAAGGCCATCCAGTCCAGGCAAAACCAACATAGAACCGAAGAGTCGTTCCACATTGATCGCATCGTCGTGCACGGCGCCGACGCGCAGTCTCTTTCTCCCTATGTCAATTTCAATGCCAAAGAATTCTCGACAGCTGAAATAGATAGTCTGTTGCGCTCCATCTATGCCAGCGGTGATGTCGAAAATATATCGGCGAAAATCGTCCAGACCGATATCCTCGTCCTCGACATTCATGTCACATTCAACTCTATCGTAAAATCAGTTCACTTTTATGGCAACTCGCAGTTCCCGGAAGATTCTCTGGCGCAGCATTTTTCCGCCATACTGGACAAACCGCTCAATCCGCACAAAACAACGCGCGCATTGCAGGATATTATAAAAATGTACAGGCGTCGCGGTCTGTCATTGGCCAAGATCGATAAAATCAACTATAATGAGCATGACCATGCCGCCCACATTAATATCTTTGAGGGTCTGGTCAAAGAGATACGGCTTTCCGGTCTGGCCAAGACACAAAAATTCGTCATTGCGCGCGAGTTTGACATCAAAGAGGGAGAGCTTTTCAGACTCGATCGTGTTCAGGATGGCATGCGCAATATTCTGGCGACAGACCTCTTCAGCGCGGTCAATCTCCGCATTGAAAGCGAATCCATCTATCACAATCTCAATTTGCACTTTATCGAGAAACCGTCACATGTTGTGCGCCTCGGCGCTCGCTACGATTCCGAGCGAACGGCCAAAGTCTTTGCAGAGTTCGCTGACGAAAACATGCTGGGCACGGGCAATAATTTGACATTCCATCTTCAATACGGCGGCCGTGATTTCAAAGCCGCGCTCGATTATCGCGCGGATCGAATTTTCAAAACCTATCTGATGAGCCGCTTTGATCTGCATCGCTTCGAAACCGCTCATTTCGCCTATACGAATTTGAATTCATCCGGGGAATACATTCGCCATGCCACCGGCTTCAACATCGATCTGGGCCAGCAAATAGGTCGCTTTGGCACCCTTTCGGGACATCTGCGTTTCGATGAGATCAAGCTCAATGCAGTTACCGGAACCGGTTATGACACGGGGAGTCTGAGCATCAATACGTTCGGCATGAAAACGGTGATTGACACCCGCGATGACGCACCATTTCCGAAAAACGGCAAACATCACATCTTTTTCTACGAGATTTCATCCGGACTCGTTCTTGGCGCGGACGCATCGTTTTTCAAGGTGATGAATCAACTGGCGACCTGGACGACCTATAACCATCGTCACACTATTTGTCCGAAACTCGTTTGGGGAACCTCTGACGCCACCACACCGTACTCGGAGCAGTTTCGCCTGGGTGGTCAGGAGACTTTTTATGGCCTGCGGGAGGGACAGCTATGGGGGAAACACATGATCCTGACCAGCTTGGACTATAGAGTGCTGTTGCCCAAGTTTTGGTCGTTTGACACCTATATCTCAACGCGCGTCGATCTGGGCGCCATGTGGGCCAAGATGGAAGAAATCAAAACAGATGATTTCATCGTCGGCTATGGCGCTGCGCTTGGCATTAGGACGCCCATCGGGCCATTCAGCTTTGCGTACGGGGAAACAACAAGAGGACAGCGACAGCTCTATTTCTCAGCCGGCTTTGACTTTTAGGTCGATTGACTTTACGATTCCCGCGGCTTGAGGTGAATGGATATCACCTCATCGCGCGGCGGAATGACGACCAGTGGCACACCCTGGGTGGCGCGACCCGCGATCTTGACGGACTTGGCCCGCACGCGCTTCACCTTGCCTTTTTTGGTCAGGAAGAGGATTTGATCCTTATCCACGACTTCCAGCAATCCGGCCAGCACTCCCACTTTGTCCGACAACTTGTAGGTAATGATGCCCTTGCCGCCGCGTTTGATCGTGCCGTATTCCGACAGCTCGCTCCTTTTGCCAAAGCCGAGGCTGGTGACGGTCAGAATGGTCGATTTTTTCTTCATCAACGGCGTCATTGACACGACGCGATCGTCCGTGACCAGGGTGATGCCGCGCACGCCGCCGGCTGACAATCCCATATCCCGCACGTCCTGTTCGGAAAAACGAATCGCCATGCCGCGCGCCGTCGCAATGATGACCTGACGATCCCCGTCCGTCAGGAAGGCGCTCACCACCTCATCAGAATCCCTGAGCGACATGACCTCGAGCCCATTTTCTTTTTGTCTGGACAGAGCGGACAGCAATATCCTCTTCACCTGCCCGTCGAGGGTGCAAAACATGATGAATTGACCCTCATCAAACTTGGGCACGGCGATCATATTGATGATCGTCTCATCCTCTTTGAGCGCAATCAGGCGATGCAGCGGCGTGCCGTCGGAATCGCCATTGGCAGCCGGGACAAAGCTTGTTCGCAGGGGATGACACATTCCTTTATTGGTGAAAAAGAGCAGGAAATGGCTGTTGGATGATACGGATGCAAAAAGGGTGAAATCTTTGCCGCCGGCTTTGATAAAAGATTTTTCATTGTCATAATCTGCGAGTGATGAGCGCTTGATCACCAGGCCATGTGACAGGGTTATGATGACGTTCTCATCCTGCATCAACTCCACCAAGCTGCTGGCCTTGGCCTTTTCGCCCAGGATCTGCGTCCGGCGCGGGTCCGCATATTTCTCCTTCAATTCGAGCAGCTCTTGCCTGACGACCTGCATACGCAGCGCTTTGCTGCCGAGGATGGCCTTGTACTGTTCGATGAGTCTGATGAGATCACGGTACTCCTGCTCGATCTTTTTGCGCTCCAGTCCGGTCAATCGCTGCAGTCGCATATCGAGAATGGCCTGCGCCTGGATCTCGGAAAGTCGGAAAGCCTTCATGAGATTGACGCGAGCGCTCTCGACGGTGCGGGATTTCTTGATGATGGCAATGACTTGATCAATATTATCCAGAGCGATGATATAGCCTTCCAGAATATGGGCGCGTTTTTCCGCTTTTTCGAGTTCGAACTTTGTTCGACGCAGGACGACATCATGTCGAAAGTTGAGGAACTCGACCATGACTTCTTTCATGCTGAGGATCTTGGGCTGACCATCGACCAGTGCGAGCATGATGACGCCAAAAGTCGTGGCCATTTGGGTGTGTTTATAAAGCTCATTCAGCATTTTTTCGGCGGACACATCTTTTCTGAGTTCGAAAATGATGCGCATGCCCTCGCGGTCCGATTCATCTCTGACCTCCGAGATGCCATCCAGCTTTTTTTCGCGAACCAGCGCCGCCACTTTTTCCTGCAGCGCGGCTTTATTGACCTGATAGGGGATCTCGGTCACGACAATTCGCTCTCTGCCGCCCCGTATCTCCTCGAAATGAGCCTTCGCGCGCACCGAGATCTTGCCGCGCCCGGTTTCGAAATACTCTTTAATCCCCTCTTCGTCCATGATCATGGCGCCGGTGGGAAAATCTGGACCTGAAATATATTTCCGCAGCGATTCTGCTTTGAGCGTCGGATGTGCGATCAAGGCCACCAGCGCATCGACAACCTCGCCGAGATTATGCGGCGGGATATTGGTCGCCATGCCAACGGCAATGCCGGAGGCGCCGTTCACCAGCAGCGTGGGCAGAACGGATGGCAGCACGGACGGTTCCTTGAGCGACTCGTCAAAGTTGGGTACAAAATCGACCGTATCTTTGTCAATGTCGCGCAGCACTTCCTCAGCGATCGGCTCCAGACGAGCCTCTGTGTAACGCATGGCCGCGGGCGAGTCGCCATCGACAGAGCCGAAATTGCCCTGGCCGTCGACCAGCGGGTAACGCAAGGAAAAATCCTGCACCATACGAACCATCGTCTCATAGACAGCCGTGTCGCCATGCGGATGATATTTGCCCAGCACTTCACCGACGATTCTGGCGCTTTTTTTATAGGCCTGATTGGGCCGTAATCCCAGATCGAGCATGCCATAAAGAACGCGTCGATGCACGGGCTTGAGACCATCTCGCACGTCGGGAAGGGCGCGTGCGACGATCACCGACATCGAATAGTCGATATAGGAATTTTTCATCTCCTCTTCAATGAGCACGGGAATGATTTTGCCGTTGCCGTTGGTCATCTATCGCAAACCTTTCAGAATCTAAATATCGAGATTACGAACATATTTGGCGTTTTCTTCAATGAACTGCCGCCGCGGTTCGACCTGATCGCCCATGAGTTTCGAAAAAATCAAATCCGCTTCAAATGCTTCATCAATTGTCACCTGCAATAAAGTCCTGTTTTCAGGATCCATGGTGGTCTTCCACAGTTGCGCCGGATTCATTTCTCCCAGCCCTTTGTAGCGCTGCAGGGTGACTTTCTCCCTGTCATCTTTGGCCTGCTTTTTCAGCAATTCTTCCCGATCCTCTTCATCGTACAGATAGATCTCCTGCGATCCTTTTTTGTAGCGATAGAGAGGCGGCTGCGCAATATAGAGGTGGCCTTTATCGATCAGCTCGCGCATGTGGCGAAAGAAAAAGGTCAGCAACAGCGTGCGGATGTGACTGCCATCGACATCGGCGTCCGTCATGATGATGATTTTTTCATAGCGCAGGCGCTCCAGCGTAAAATCATCTCGACCAATGCCACAACCGAGCGCAGCGACGATAGTCCTGATCTCCTCATTCGCCAGCATCTTGTCGACGCGCGCTTTTTCCACGTTGAGGATTTTTCCGCGCAAGGGGAGTATGGCCTGAAATCGTCGATCCCGGCCCTGCTTGGCGCTGCCGCCGGC
>RQOI01000011.1 GCA_003854995.1 Candidatus Zhuqueibacterota bacterium | reverse complement strand
TGGCGGCAACAGAGTGAGCCGTGAGGTCGGGTGGACAGTCACTCCAGGCAGAGCCTGGAGCCGTAGTCGATGTCATCGGCAGATGCACCGGCGTCACCAGGCGGAGCCTGGTGACGAGGATATAACAAGTCATTGCGAAGGCGCCCCGCCCGCTGGCCGCAAATGATGCGGCGCCGCGAACGACTCTCATTACCCGTGGCGGTTTCGCGCTCGCGCGCGCGGGGCGACTGCGGCAATCCTCGCGAAAGTGATCGGCCTCGCGTTACAGTGGACAGTGTACTCAGGGGAGCTTGCCACAGACTCCTGACGCGACTGCACGGGCGCGTGATACTTTGTATCGCAAGGCTGACCGCTCCTGTTCTGGATCGCCACAGATGTCCGCGTGGTTGAATCTGTGGCCATCGGCGGCGAGGAGAGTCGGTGTGCCATGCAGATCGTTCTATCCGGCAAGGACGTCTTCGCGATGACTGCGGGCAAGACAAAAAGGCAGCCGTCCTGCGGGGCGGTTCGTGGAACAATGAAGCGCGGAATCTGCGCTGTGCGAATCGCAACAGGAACAATCCGGACAACAGGAATGACAATAGTGGTTTTCGTCTGGTGCTGTCCCACGTTCATATTCTCCGGAAATGCGGCCCGACCATCTGGACGTTGTGCCGCCGAGGATCTCTACGGCGTTGTCTTGTCCGGTCCGCGCCTTGCCTGGCAAGGCCGGGCATATATCAAAAAAGGCTGCCCCCTGGAGTGAGCCTGGGGCAGCCGATATTTTCCCATCGTTGTGAAAGTATAATGACAAGGTTTTGACAGGATGACAGGATGAACAGGAAAGTGATAAATTTTTAGGAAAAGATCATGTTTGAAATCATTTTTAGTGCTGTCGTCAGCAGTATCATAAGCCTGCTCATCAAAGCGGGTTTGGAAGATAAGGTCAATCCCCTCAAAAAGCTTTTTTCACCCTCTCAAGAAAAGCAGCGAATGAAAGCGCTACAGAGAGCCTTCCAAAAGGCAAAGGACGAATTCCACGATCCGGGGATGGGGGCATTGCTGGAGAACCCCTCATTTCAGGAATTCGTCATCGCCTGTCTGCTCGATCCGGAACAGCGGCTCAATTTCGACGATGCCGCGCATCTCCTCGGCAAGCAATTCGAACAGCACAGACGCTCGATCAAACGATTCCTCAATATCATGGAATATCACCTCATGGAGGATGAGACGTGGAGTGAGATTCTGGAGCGTTTCCGGACCTTGCGCAGCCAGCAGGAGATAAAGAGCTTGTTGGAGAAGAACGGTCAGGTGTCGACCCCGACTGTCATCCGCGCGGTAGTTGAGCAGCTCGCTACTCTCAGCGATGCGGTCAAGAGTCTCGAAAAGGATGATTTGTCGCAAGAGATATCCCGCGCGGTGGTGGAAAAGCTGGGCATCAGGGATCAGAAAACGCTCAGAGAGCTCTATCTCAAACAAGTGGCCTGGGAGGCGAACAAACTGCCGTGGACCATCATCAGCTCGGATTACAGCGATGAGCAGAAGGCCAGGATCATTCAACTGGATGAGGTCTATACGGACTTGGACACCTGCGAGGTGCAGCAGATCGACCGCGAGGATGCCTATACGCTGATGATGAAGAATATTCGCGAGCGCGAGCTGGTACCGGCTTTGCAGATGATCGACCGCCATTCGCGGTTGCTGGTGATGGGCAATCCCGGTTCCGGCAAATCGACTTTTGTCAAATATGTCGCTTGTCTGCTCGCGCAAGCCGGGCTGAACGGCGAGCCCCATCTGCAAAAACTGGCGCCCTGGAGCCACGGCGCCTTGCTGCCGGTTTTCGTCGAATTACGCGGTTTTTCCGCTTGGCTGCGAAATCAGACGAGCAGGAAATCCACCCACCAGTGCCTGACTAATTATCTGAAAGCGCGTTTGAGCGATGACGAGACGATCGCCGAATTCTGGCCCCAATTTGCCGATCTGCTCGCTTCGGACAAGCCGGCGTTGATCATCTTCGATGGTCTGGATGAAGTGCCGCAGGATCATCGCGGCGCCGTTGTCGACTGCGTCAACGATTTTGCCGGCTTTTACAATGACAATCGCTATATCGTCACCTGCCGGCCGTATGCCTATATCGGTCAGCCGTTTCAGCTCGACGATTTCCACACCGCGACGCTCGCGCCCTTTAGCGAAGAAAAGATACAGGAGTACATCAAAAAGTGGTATCACCTGCAGGAGATCAAAGGCTACTTCAAGCCGTCCGATGCCATCGACCGCGCCAACAGACTCATCGCCGCCATTCGCGCCAGGGGACTGCGCGATCTGGCCGAACGTCCCCTGCTGCTGACGATCATGGTGCAGATCCATTCGACGAAAAAACGGTTGCCGCAGGATCGAACGGAACTGTACGCCGACGCGGTCAACCTGTTCCTGGAACGGTGGGAAGGCCACGTCGACCAGGAGAACAACATTCTGGATGTGTTGAACATGCCCGGCCTGAAAATGTCGCATCTGCGCGCCGCCATCTACGAGGTGGCATTCAGGGCGCATCAGTCGGCTGCTTCTGCCGAAGAGGCGGCGGATATCGAGGAGGAGCATCTACGCGCGTGGATGGCGCCGCATCTGGACGGCGTTATAAAAAAAGCCGAGCTGTTCGTCGATTATATCCACGAGCGCGCCGGACTGCTGATCCGGCACAAGACCGACGCCTACCAGTTTCCGCATCGGTCTTTTCAGGAGTTTTTGGCCGCCTGTCATTTGCTGATGCAGGAGGATTTCATC
>RQOI01000652.1 GCA_003854995.1 Candidatus Zhuqueibacterota bacterium | reverse complement strand
GGATCTTGTGGACGTAAAAAGTATTTCAGGCGGTGCCCACCGTGTCAGATGGGTTCTTTATCCATCCTCGCTCACAGGTTTTTTTATATATTCAATCGATCGAGGCTGCGATACTGAATGGCTTCGCTGACGAACTCGGCTTTGATCTGTTCCGAATTCTCCAGGTCAGCGATCGTGCGGGAGACTTTGAGGATGCGATCATACGCCCGCGCAGAGAGTCCGAGTTTCGTGATCGCCATCTTGAGCAGTTCTTGCCCCTGATCATCCAATCTGCAAAATGTGCGAATCTCCTTTGCATCCATGCGAGCGTTGCAGAACAGTTTCTTATGCTCCTTGAACCGCTGCAGCTGAATCTGCCGGGCCGATTCCACCCGCGCCCGTATGGCGGCCGAGGACTCTCCCGTCATGTTGCTGCTCAGCTCCTTGTAGCGCACGGCCGGCACTTCCACATGGATATCAATGCGGTCCAGCAGCGGACCAGAGACGCGGGAGAGGTAGCGCTGGATCTGCAACGGCGAGCAGGAGCACTCTTTGCCGGGATCGGTGTAATAGCCGCAGGGACAAGGATTCATGGCAGCGGCCAGCATGAATTCAGCCGGGTAGGTCAATGACAGCAGCGCGCGCGAGATCGTCACCACCCCGTCTTCCAGCGGCTGACGCATCACTTCCAGCACATTCTTCTTGAACTCGGGCAGCTCGTCCAGGAACAGCACGCCGTGGTGCGACAGGCTCACCTCTCCCGGCTTGGGAATAGTGCCGCCGCCGATCAGACCCGCATCGCTGATCGTGTGATGCGGCGACCGGAACGGTCGCGTCGTGATGAGCGCCTTGCCGGCGACCAGCAGCCCAGCCACCGAGTGGATCTTTGTCGTCTCGATCGCTTCGGTCAAGGTCATGTCCGGCAGGATGGTCGGAATTCGCTTGGCCAGCATGGTCTTGCCCGATCCCGGCGGACCGATCATGACGATGTTGTGGCCGCCCGCCGCCGCCACCTCCAGCGCCCGCTTGACGTGCTCCTGACCCTTGACGTCCTGAAAATCGATGTGATAGTCGCGCCGCTGCGCAAAGACCTGATGCATGTCCACCTGAAACGGCTCTCGATGCTCGCCGTTCAGAAAAGCGACCGTATCGATGAGCGACTCCATGGGATAGACATCGAGGTCGCGCGCCATCGCCGCCTCTCTGGCGTTTTCTTTGGGCAGGACGATGCCCTTTTTGCCGCTCCGGACGACCTCGGCCGCGATCGGCAGAACGCCCTTGACCGGCCGCAGCGCCCCGTCGAGGGCGAGCTCGCCGAGAATGACATACTCTTCCAGCTTTTTGACATTCACCTGGCCGTTCGCGGCGATGATGCCGACGGCAATGGGCAGATCAAAGGCCGCTCCCTCCTTCTTGATGTCCGCCGGCGCCAGATTGACCGTGATCCGCTTCACTGGAAAACGAAATCCGGAATTCTTCACCGCCGCCTGCACGCGACGATTCGATTCCCGCACCGCCCCATCGGGCATACCGACGGTGAAAAACTTGGGCATGCCGCTCTCGAGATGCGACTCGACCTGCACCAGGTACGCATCGATGCCGAGGACTGCGGCGGAGAGGACTTTGGAGAACATGGTGATCCTGTTGTGAATGACGAATGACGAATGACGAATTTCAAATGACAAATGACAAGAGCTGCCAATAGCCACAAAAGACGAACGGTCATGCAACGGGCAGAGGACGCCTATGGTAGCTCTTTATAATAGAGGCAGTGGAGGGGCGAGAAAACTCATTTGTGCTGCGGAATGGGGATCATTTCGGGGCTGGATCTCTTCACTTACGCTGTGGACTCTAATTCCTTTAGAATATCCTCCGAGATGTTCAAAGCTTTACTCCAGTTTTTTGCTGCCCGCAGTTGTTTTGATGTCAAATTCTTCACGTCTTTCAGGTTCGCGCCAGCAAGATCGGCGCCTTTCAGATCGGCGTCCTCAAGGTCGGCCCCTTCGAGCCGGGCTTTTGCAAGGTTGACTGTTGCAAGGTTGGTTTTCCAAAGGTCGGCTTCCCAAAGGTCGGCTTCCGCAAGGTTGGCACCCGCGAGATTGGCTTGCCCAAGTCTGCTTTTCCAAAGGCATGCTGCTCCGCCAAGGTTAGCCCCAGCAAGGTTGGCTTCGCCGAGGTGAGCTTCCCAGAGGTCGATGCCCCAAAGATTGGCCTCTGCAAGGTTCGCCCCCTCAAGATCAGCTTCCTCAAGGTTCGCACCTTCCAGGTCGGCTTTGCCAAGATCGGCTTTCTTGAGGTTGGCGCCATTCAGGTTGGCTTCCATGAGTTTAGCGCCTCTGAGATCGGCGCCCGCAAGTTTGGCGCCGAACAGGTTGGCACCCACGAGTTTGGCTTTCCCGAGGTTGGCGCCCTCAAGTATGGCTTGCTCAAGGTTGGCTCCCGAAAGGTTTGCCCCTGCAAGTCCGGCTCGCAGCAGGCCGGCTTTCTTGAGGTTGGCTTTTTCTCCATTCGATTTATTTTCTAAGAATCGTAAATGCAGGCGTAGCATTTTTTTGAGCGATTTAACGCCGATTTTAATGTCATCGGGATCTTTAAACTCCACAACAGTAGCCCTTTCCCTTGCAGCAAGTCTTTTATTGCCGGCCATCGGCGCGCAGAACTCGGGCAGAGAGACGACAGGCAGCAGCTGCCCAGATGACAGAGACAAAGCTCAGCACAGGGGTGACCTGCAGGAAAAACGGCATTCCAATATTCCGTGGCGCCCGACTGAAGAGCGGCCACCCGAGGACTATGGCTAGTCCGCCGCACCTTTTTCCGAGCGTCTCAATTATTGTGCCACTATCATCGAATAGGACAGCGGGGGGACTGACCAGGACAGCCGTTGCAGACCGCAACTGGCTAAATTAGGAGTGACGTGTGTCGCTTCAGCCAGGTGATAGCTCAGAATCCCTACGAACTTTATGTTTGCATATGACCATCTCTATCATAAAACACACCAACGAAGCGGCAACTTTTCGTTACTAGTTTTCATTCTTTCGGATAGCCCACTGTCTGCGCCAATATGATTCGCTGATCTGGGCGCAATTGCATCAGCGGCGCCAGCTTTTCCCGGTCGACCATGCCTCGCACCACAGTGCCAAGGCCTTCGGACGCGCAAAAGAGATAGACATTCGCACTGATAAAACCGGCATCGGCATTGGCCCAGGGAATTTTTGTCTCTTCCGGGCCATCTCCCATTTTTACCAAATCTGCGACGTAGACAAGATTGAGCGGCGCTTCGCCGACAAAAGGCTGCGTGCCAGTGTGGCTGCGTAAATCCTGATCAGTGATGAGATTCAGCTGATGCGTCTGCGCCTCATAGAGGAACAGACCCTTTTGCAGCGCCACATACACATCGATCTCTTGCCGATTGCGCGCTGAGGGCGCGGTGCGCCCTCCCGATTCCGGACGGTTGATGCCAAATGCCGCCCAGCACAGGTCTGAGAGCAGCTGCAGAGATAACGTGTCCGGTTTGAATGAACGAACGGATTGACGATCTTGCAGCACCTGCATGAGTGGCCGTCCACCCTCAGTGCGCGGCGCCGGCAGCTTGATCGGCATAACGTCCTGAGCGGTCAATGTCATGGTCATACTCGATAAGAGTATGAGGACAGCAGAGCGAGTGATCGATTGCCATTTTTTCATCCGAGCCTCCTTAAGCTGGTGCACATCAAGCGCCGCCGGATAATCTTGCGTACAAGGGATGGCGCCGCGCGGCCAGCTTGACGAGATAATTCATCATCGTAGGATAGGACATGCCGGAATACTCGCCAGAGCAGGCCATGCTGGCGTCGACATCGAGATCTGCGTTCGGATTCACATCAAGAATGTAAAACTTGCCATCTCTTTCCCGGACATCCATCCGAGCATAATCCCTGCATCCCATAGCGCAATAAGCATCAAGGCATATTTCTTCAAGTGATTTCAATGCTGCATCGGTCAAAGGCGCGGGGATGAGACCTTCTATTTTTTTATAATGCAGTGAACCAGGATCATATTTGGAGTCGTATGTACAGAGACGATCGTGGACATCATTAAAAGCGGAAAAATCCATTTCCACAACAGGAAGTACATTGAGTGTGCCATTGCCGCAAACGGGAACATGAAATTCTCTTCCATCAATAAAATCCTCGACCAGCACTGGTTGACTGTAATTCTTCAATACATATTCTGTCCGTGACTGCAGTTCCCGCATATTCATTACAACGGATTCGGAATCAAGACTTGCACTGCCGTGTTCACATGCTGCTTTTACTATTGCGGGAAAAATATCCCAACCGTTAATATTCGGTTCTTCGTATATAGTCCACGCAGGAGTTGAGATATTATGTGATTCGAGGGTTTGTTTTGTCGCAAATTTATTCTCGGCGAGCATCAAAACATCGGGTGTGGAGCCGGTATAGACAAATCCCAGTGATTCAATTATCCTCGCCACCTCGTGCTCGCTGTGCGGAGTGCCTGGAATGCATTCACATTGATTAAAAACGATCAGTTCTTTCGGAGAATAGCGCGATAGAATATCTTGCAGATTTTGACCGGTGATTGGAGCGCTTATAACCGGATGCCCTGCATCTTGCAGGGCAGAACACATCTTTTCATTCGATTCGATCGCTGAAATCCGGTCATTTACACTCCAAGCAGGATCCACATTGTACAAAAATAAAACAGGAATATCTTGCGGTGAGCAGTTGACGGGCATCATCACTCCTGCTGCTTTGTGTGAGGCATGTTTTTGCTGCTATCGCAACAGAATTAACTTTTTCGTCTGCATTTGATCATCAACCTGCAAACGGCAGAGATAAATGCCGGAACCCAACTGTTGGCCGGCATCATCACGACCATCCCAAGCAACAGACTTAAAACCGACGCCCGGTGTTTCCTGAACCAACGTGCGCACCTTTTGGCCGGCCTGGTTGTAGATCGTCAACAGGACATCACAATTTTTTGCCAGATTATAGCTGATTGTTGTGCTCGGATTAAAGGGATTGGGATAGTTTTGATTCAGGACAAATTCCTGCGGATGTACCGCTCGATCGGTGACGTGATCATTCGGGTTTTCAAACAGGTTGAATACTTCCACTTCAGTCAAGGCGTGCGAATAAATACGGACATCGTCGAGCAGGCCGAAATAGGTGCGAGTGCCGGCAGCCATCTGACCCAGAAAAATGTTGTTCAACGCATAGCCGGTGGATTCGTATTCCGATTCTATAATGAACTCCCCGTCAACATACAACGCCATCTTGTCGCCGGCACTCCAGGTGGCGGCAACGTGATGCCATTCCTGATCGCCCAGGAGCAACGGATCGACGGGCACGGCGGCAGGATCTACTCCTTTCGACGGATCCGAATGCAGGTGCACATTTGGACTGGCAATCGCGAAAAAGGAAAGCTCGCCACCGAGCCAGATATCGGCAACAGGAGATTCGAGGTGGACGTGCATTTCATTCTCCGCGCCAAAGCCGCCGCCTGTTGTGTTATCCCCGGCCCAGAACATGGTGTTGATAGCTGTTGGCGCCCCGGCATTCATCCAAAAGGCAACCGAGCCGATATCCGCGTATAGTCCCATTCCTTCGGCCGGCAGAGTGACATTGCAGTCGCCCGTGAATTCCAGCGCTCCCCCCAGGGTTCCGGTCACCCAGTTTGTGCTGCCATTGATGACGCCATCAAAGCCATTGCCGCTGGCATCGACTGCCACGGCGCCGGATGTCTCGTCGAGCTTGTAGTGAACCAAAAGATCGGCCGAGGCAACTGTCGCCAGGCCCAGCAGCATAACAACACAGAGCGATATCAACCTTTTGCACATAACCATCCTCCTTTCAAACGGATAAAAAGACTCGAGATGCACGGCGGGCAAGCAGAAGATAAACTTTGAAGAACAGACAGTGAAATAATCCCATCAATATCCATGATGACCTTATAGTAGCACAAATCGTCAATAATGTCAAGCTTTATTGATTATTCTCGGTGGTTAAATTCTTTATCCTGCGCGAAATAACAAAAAAACAGGCTCTATAACGGATCGAGTGGGCGATAATTTATTAAACCACAGAGGACGCCAAGATCACAGAGATATAAAAAATTGAGTACTCATCAGCCCTTTTTACATATCCACTCTTCAAGCAT
>RQOI01000154.1 GCA_003854995.1 Candidatus Zhuqueibacterota bacterium | reverse complement strand
TATTTGACGTGAAAATCGAAAGCAAATATTTTGTGCACTCGAGCAAAGCTGCAGAGGAATCAAGCGCGAAAGTTTTTCTTCGTGATCTTTTGTATTTTCGTGGTTTTGTGTTGATTTTTTATTCAATTTTACCAGTAACTGACATTGTACCAACTGGCAAAACTACCATGAGAATCAAATGGAGTTCATTTTCCTGGGCAATCCCAATAATCTTGGCGTCGTCCTCATATATTCTTTATATGCATCCGCATAGATCTCAAGACAGAATCTTTCTTCGAGGAGGGCTTGTTGATAAAAGCAGATCGCCAGAACAAAGCTCAACAAGATGAAAAGCCAGGATCCGGCGGCCATGCCTGTTCCTGTACAGATGAAAAAGGTGGCCACATACATGGGATGGCGTGAAATTCGGTAAATTCCTTTGCTGATCACTTGGTCCACGGGTGTGGTCATGAAATCGACTGTCGCGAGGATTAAAAAGATCAATCCGATCATGAAAAGGGAAAATCCGAAGATAAACCAGGTGCTGGCAAATTTAAGGGGCAGAAAAATGGAATAGATCATCGCAATCAGCCATACGAAATTGGCGATATACTCGCTGTATTTTTCAGTTTTTTTGCGTTTGATTTTGATGGGAAGGTGCGTTTTCTTCGCTGCGCGTCCGTTGAGCGCGAACATGGCTATCATTTGCAGCAGGAAAACGCTCATGAACAGCCACGCGTTCCATAGGCCAATTTTTAGAGTCGCCATTTACAGTATCCGATATAGTACGCTTTTTGCTGGGCAGCTATTTCGCATCGCTCTTTTTCATCTGCCAGAAATTCACTGCCGCGACGATGAGACCGATGATCGCGGCGCCCGTTTTACCGGTCGCAATTCCAGCAATGATAAGGAGCAAACCCAGGGCGAAAATTGTAATGTGCACCACACGTTTTGTCAACATTTTCTTCTTTCCAAGTTTTGATTCTCTTTTCAAATAGCTACAAGTGGCAGATTAGAGATTCTGATCATCTCGCACTTTTGCCGTTTCTACATGAGTTAGTACCCGCGAGGTGAGATGAAATTCAAAATCGCCTGTTGTATCGACGCGCTTTTCATTTCCTCCACGACAACCAGGTAAAGATGATCTCACCGGCCATTTTCAGCAGCACCAATGCGACCAGGCCAGCAAAAGGATTGGGTCCAGCCTTGGCGATGATTGGCGCTGCCATCACCGCGAAGAATAAAAGCAAGGACCATCTGCCGCCGGCGAGATCGAGCCGCTGTCTCTCTCTGGCATGAGTGGCGCCGGTGCTCAGCAGTTCCTGAACGAGTCCGACGCAGCGGAAAAAGGCGATGATCAGCGTCTATCACGAGGACCATCACGCCTTCCAGGATAAACAGTAAAACCAGACTAAAGCTGTCCCAGCCGAGGCGCAGGACGCCATAGATGGGCACTATATTGCTGAGGATGATCAACATGAGACGTGAAATGAAATTCGAGAGTGTGGGCTTGTCATCGCCGCCGTTCTGATCGGTCATATTTTGGGAGTTTCAATTCATTCGTTTATAGACTTTGGCAAGACCTCAATTCGGCAGATGAGCTGATAGGACCTGTCTCATTTGCCCCAGCGCGCATGAAATCCTCGCACGTCGACATGGACGAACGGGCCGTGCGCTGCCGTTTTTCCGTATTTGGCCAAGCCCCCCCGAAACAATTCGAACCAGGCTTCGCCGGACATCTGTGCAATGAGATCGTAGACGATGGCGGCGTCATCGATATCCGATGTGCCATCGCCGTTCAGATCGTCCATCATACCATCCTCTGGATTCTCGTCGATGAAAAAATCCGCCGCAACGCCATAGATGTGGCAGCTATATTTGACATTATCGATCGCCTGGTTGTAAGCGGGAGTGCGATAACCGCTCATGATGTGCAGCGTTCGGCATCTGTGTCCGGCCTGATTGACTCTTGCGAGGATTCGTTCGAGCAAGAGGACCAGTCGCTCTTGCAGGACCATGTATTTGGGAAAATCGCCGGCCTGCTTGCACAGGAATTGCTTGAGCTGAAAGTGGGGGGAAATCCGGATCTCCTGGTTCTCCTGATTGACCTCGATGAATCCCCGGGGCGTTTCATAAATCGACGAGTTTTTGTAGGGTAGCGACGGATAGTGGCCGATTTTATAATTCTCGAGATATTCGCCGTCCATCTGCTCAAACGGAACCATCACAAACACATTGATCAGCATCGAGTCCCTGGGCGCCGATCTGAGGATCTTCAAGGAAACCAGGCCTTTCTCTCGCGGCGCGCGCCATTGCCACAGCTTCCCGGAGACTGCAGGGAGCACCATGCCATCGCTGACGAGCTCAAATTGGCTATTGGGATCACCTTCTGCGACAGCAAGGGTGAGCCTCTCTTCCGGCAGAACATAGACAGCAAAAACCCGATAGAAGACAGTGTCCTCTCGGATCTGCACGGAAAAGTCGCTGGTCTGAGGCTGAAAATCGTTCGCCCAGGAGGCGGGCTGGTTGAAGAAGAATGGCAAGCCAAGTACGAAAAATCGGATCTGTCTTTCGATGGAAATTAATCGCACGGCTCCTCCTCCGCTATGTGGTGAACGGGGTCGTTTGCAAGAGTTGATCGTACTTCAATCCGCGTGTGGAGGTTCCTTGCGCAATGCCGTCCGCAGTCGCCTCCTGAGATATATGAGGCTTGCTGCGGCGTGCGTACGCTTGCTCGTCATGTTCGCCGTGCCATTTGCAGGAGTACCTCTTGGCGGGCTGGCGCCTTCTCATCCGACATTCGCTTTTGTGATAAAAGGACGCCGCTCTTTTCTGCATAATATCTGGATCAATTGACGGCCAGACAGCGCGGCCATGACCGTGCCGGTGAACGGTGCGGTCCATTGTCCCACCATGTAGAGGTTCTCGAGACCGGGCAGCGTCCTTCGCATCCGCTGCTTCATCATGTTTTCCGTGGTGATATACCAGCCATCCGGCGATCCCTGCCAGTTGCTCGTATACCGCGCATATGTCACCGGCGTGGGCACATCGGTCATCTCTATCCTCGACCTGAATCCGGGCCATCTCTTCTCCAGCGCATCGGCCGTCTCTTCGGCAATTCGCGCCTTTTCCGCCTCATATGCAATCCTATCCTTGGCTATGTTTTGCCAATAGTCATAGTCTGTCGCATACCAGACCTCCAGCGCCGTCTTGCTGGCCGGCGCCGTCCCCTTGTCGAAACAGTGCGTCATGAGCGACAACCAGCTGAATTCATCTCTGCCGACGGTGATCGGTTTGTCAGTCTCGAATACGAGTCTGGATGGCTCTTTTGCCAGGTCCATGTCCACCCCAAACATGACGTGCACGATTGGTTTCACTGGCAACCATTTGTCGTACATGTTGCGGATGTTGTCATCTAGGTATTTGCCACCCAGGATTTCGAAAATGAGATGATGGCCGTCGGCCGCCCACACCACGATATCCGCACTGTGCGCGCTGCCGTCCTGCAGCTGGACTCCACCGGCCTTGTCATTCTTGAGCAAGAGGTTCGTGACGCGGCTATTGTACTGTATATCGCCGCCCAGGCTCTTGTAAAGGTCGGCCATTCTGGCAGTGATTTTTCGCGAGCCGCCCATGGGGCTTCCGGCAGTCGTGACGCTTGACCGCGCAAAACCCGCCATGGCGACCATCGGAAATTGCGGCATAGGCCAGCCCGGGGAATCGACGGAATATTTAACCGCTCTCGCCAGAAACGGCTCTTTGAAGCGCGCGCTAAAGTCCTGCAGCGACAACCCGGAATATTTTCGCAACAGACCCAGCAGTGGCACGATGGACAGGGCTGTTTTCAGCCTGCCGGCGATGTTCGTCAATTCCGGCGGTTGCACGGACGCCAGATCCATCAGGCCACGGCCACAGAGAAGGTCGGCGAATTCCCGGCTCAGATTGGCGTCCGCCGGGGAGATGGCGAGCATCTGCTCCAGCAGACGCTCTCGATCGACGCAGATGTCGAGCTTTTTACCATTACCTTCCACGACCACCAGATTATCGTGATAGTGAAATTCTTGTCCCCTGGTGACCTCGAGTTCATCCCACATCTTTTTGAGAGGCCCACATTTTGAATTCGTCAGCATATGCATGCTGAGATCGAATGTATACCCTTTTCGGGTCCAGGCGGTGCAGAGACCGCCGGGGATGGTGTGCGATTCAAAGAGAGTGGTCTTGTAGCCGTTCATCTGAGCATAGCAGCCGGTCGATAGCCCAGACATTCCCGCACCGACGATGATCATAGTTCTCTGCAAAGCCGTTCTCCTTTTTCATTCTCAAGATGAATAACAGCGCAGCTTAATTTTCTAAGGCTGAGCGCTGAAAGCTGATAGCTGATCGCTCAATTCAGGACAAGTCAATATGAGCCGCGGCGGCGATTTCTTTGACGACGGTCTTGAAGAGCCGCGCTTTTGCTTTCAGATCCAATGCCCCTCTTTCGCGCGCGCGTCCAGCGGCCTCTTCTCTGGCTCTGTTGATCAGGTCTATCGGCATGCGCGCACAGACTTTGCAAAAGAGGCTCATGGATCGACCTTCGTTATAGTCCTCGAGTAGTCTCTCCAATAGCGTTTGTCTTTCCCTTTGCTCTTTCGTCCATTCTGCCAAGCCAATTTCTTTCATCTGCCGCAGATTTTCGGCGGCCGGAATCCACTCCGCCACTTTTCGACGCACAAAGATGGCGCAGTGAAAGGCATGTCGGCAGTCGCTGCAGGTTTCGTATTGGTGCTTCTTCACACAGCAATTCCAGATGCTGCACCAGCTGTGCTGCTCTCCCAGTCGGCAACCGATGCAGCGGCTGGGCGCATTTGACTGATATTTGCTGCATAATCCGCAGTACAATCCACAACAGCCAACGAGATTTTTCGCTTCATTCGAATGCAACATTTATTCACCGCCTTTTATCCACGCAGCCGCGTCACCGTCTCAATCGCAAGGATCATAATCGCAGACGTCTGAGTCTGAGTGAATTGCTGATCACGGACACGGAGCTGAAACTCATTGCTGCTGCAGCTATGACAGGCGAGAGCAGAATTCCAAAGAATGGATACAAAACTCCCGCAGCAATCGGAACACCCGCCGAATTATAAATGAAGGCAAAGAACAAATTCTGTCTGATATTGCGCATGGTTGCCCGGCTCAATCGTCTGGCTCTGACGATGCCCTGCAGGTCTCCTTTGACTAAAGTCACGCCCGCGCTCTCCATTGCCACATCCGTACCTGTCCCCATGGCGATACCGACCCTGGCTTGCGCCAGCGCCGGCGCGTCGTTGATGCCGTCACCCGCCATGGCTACTATATGCCCTTCTGCTTCAAGCTGTCTAACTATTTTGGCCTTTTGTTCGGGTAAAACGTCGGCAAACACTTGATCGATCTTCAGTTTGCCGGCGACAGCTTCTGCCGCAGCCCTGCTGTCACCGGTTAGCATGACTACTTTGAGGCCTTGTGCATGCAAATCGCGGATGGCCGCTGCTGTTGTATCTTTGATGGGATCAGCGACTCCGAGCCAACCAGCCGCACGCCCATCAATCGCAATCAACATGACTGTCTCTCCTTCGGCTCGATGCTGGTCCGTTCGACGCAGCAGCTCCTCTGCGTCGATGCCGAGACTCTGCAACAGCTTACTGTTGCCCACTGTCACCTTGCTCCCATTCACCATTCCTGTGACACCTTTTCCGGTGACAGACTGAAAGTTGTCTGCAACGGCCAGTTTTATGCCCTTTGCTTCTGCTCCACGAACAATAGATGCTGCCAACGGGTGTTCGCTGGCGCGCTCAAGGCTGGCGGCCAAGCGTAACACTTCGTCTTTAGCAAATCCTTCTTCTGCCTGCACAGCGACCAGCTGTGGTCTGCCTTCGGTCAGAGTGCCGGTCTTGTCCACGACCAGGGTATCGACCTTTTCCATGACCTCCAGAGCTTCGGCATTCTTGATCAGGACGCCTGCCATGGCGCCACGCCCGGTTCCCACCATGATGGAGATTGGTGTGGCAAGCCCCAGTGCGCATGGACAGGCGATGATGAGCACGGCCACGGCATTGACAATCGCGTGCGCTAGGCGTGGCTCCGGGCCCCACAACCACCAGGCGATGAATGCGACTGCGGCGATGCTCACAACGGCTGGGACAAAATAGCTCGCTACAACATCTGCCAGTTTTTGAATGGGCGCGCGCGTGCGTTGTGCTTCGGCCACCATGTGAATGATATGCGCCAGCAGCGTATCGGAGCCAACTTTTTCTGCCCGCATGAATAAACTGCCGGTCCCGTTAACCGTCGAGCCGATGAGCTTCTCACCGGCGAACTTGGCCACCGGCATGGCTTCACCCGTGACCATGGATTCGTCCACGTTGCTTTCACCCTCGATGACCGTACCATCCACAGGCACTTTCTCGCCGGGGCGAATGCGTAACGTATCGCCGGGTTGTACCTGTTCCACTGGTATATCTTCTTCGGTCCCATTTTTTCGCACGATGCGCGTCGTTTTAGGCGCGAGCTCCATCAGCATCTGAATGGCCGCATTGGTGCGCGAGCGGGCGCGCAATTCGAGCACTTGCCCCAGCAGCACTAGCGTCGTGATCATGGCTGCCGCTTCAAAGTAAACGTCTACCAGGCCACCCTCCATTTGCATGATGCGTGGGAAGATCTGCGGAAAGAACAGGGCCACGACGCTATACAACCAGGCAACCGAGACACCCAGGGCAATCAGGGTGAACATATTGAGATTCCAGATTCGGAAGGACTGCCAGCCGCGGACCAGGAACGGCCAACCACCCCACAAGACGACAGGTGTTGCCAATGCGAATCCGATCCATTGAACCATCGACATCGAAAGCCAATTTGGCAAGCCGGCATGCGACATATCGGCGATCATGGCCAGGAAAAACAGTGGCAACGCCAGCGCGGCGCAGATCCAAAAGCGACGGCTCATTTTGACGAGCTCTATGTTTTTTTCTGTTGTGCCGGCCATGACCGGTTCCAGAGCCATGCCACACTTGGGGCAATAACCCGGTCCCTGTTGCTGAACCTCCGCATGCATGGGGCATGTGTAATTCACCAGCTTGCCATGTGTTGCGGGAGATGGGGCGGTTCCTTGATTCAGATAGAGTTCCGGATGCGCCTGAAACTTGTGCAAACAATGTTCACAACAAAAATAGTAATCTCTGCCTGCGTATTGGTAGTGGAGTGCAGAGTCACTTGATACCGTCATGTTGCAGACTGGATCACTGTGCTGATCTTTTCCGGAATCTTTTTTTGTAATCATCTTTGGCCTCTCTGCCTGGCAGGCGTAAATGCCATGGCAATACTGCGATGAGTACGATCATGCACGCCTCTTTACGGCGCTGACTGAATCGCGACATGCGCCGACTATGTTCTATCAACAACCACAGAGCATCCATTTCATCCGCAAATTTGCTCGCAGCACGACCTGACGACTACTTTATCTTGTCGAACTGCATGAGCTCGATCGGACAGCCGTCATCGATGATCATGGCGACCCGTACGCCTGCTGACGGTGAGTTGGGCGCTGACAACAGCTGCTTGCCCTGCAGTGCCTCATCGAGATCATTCACCTCGAACGCCACGTGCGGCACCGTCCTGATCAGCTCGGAGATCGGGCTGTCGGCCTCGAAGCGCATCCACTCGATGCCGTACGGGCTCTCCTCGAACCCGGATACGTACATCTTGAACTGCGGCAGATAGCGCTCGCCTGCCCGCGGCTCCGTTGTCGGGATGCCCGTGTGATGATAACGCCAGCCCCAGCGCTGCGCTTCCGGCGGTTCGTGATCACGTCGTTTCATCATGCCTCCGTTATCGCAGGGCTAAATGGCCTCAATGGTTGATGGCGGCTTGGACGCTATATTATAGGTGACGCTGACGACACCGGGCACACTGCGGATGATCTCCTGCGCCAGCTCTTCGAGGAGCGCAAACGGCAGTCGAGTGGGTGTCGCGATGCGCGCGTCGCGGCTATCCCAGCATCGCACTTCGATCTGCTGGCCAAAATCGCGCTCACCCCCGCGCATGCCCGTCACCCGGTCCTGATGCAGGATGGCCAGATATTGAAAGGCGCCATGGCCGGCGAGCAGTCGCTCCACCACCTGGGTGGCCTGGCGGACCGTGTCGATGCGCTCCGGCGTGGCCTCGCCAATCACGCGGGCAGCGAGCGCCGGGCCCGGGAACGGAATGCGCTGAAACAGCTCTTCGGGCAGGCCGAGCGCCTGTCCCAGTTTGCGCACGCCGTCCTTGCGCAGCTGAACGAGCGGCTCCAGGATGTGATAGCCAAACGCGGCCTGCGGATCGATGCCCAGCTGGGCGAAGACATTGTGCTGCCGTTTGATGCCGGCGACGGTCTCGTCCACGTCGGTCAGGATCGTGCCCTGCAGCAGATAGCGCGCGCCGCTGTCGCGCACGAGACGGCCAAAGACGTCGCGGTAGAAGGTCTGGGTGATCGCCTCGCGCTTTGCTTCCGGATCGATCACACCCTTGAGCGCGCTGAAAAACTCGGCGCGCGCATCAACGACCTGCACCGTGACGCCGAGGGCGCGGAAAAAGTGCGCCACCCGCTCGGCCTCGCCGGCGCGCATGAGGCCGTTTTCGATAAAGACGGTCTTTAGCCGTTCACCCAGAGCGCGAT